>NZ_BRCD01000089.1:0-530 GCF_023707945.1 Sporosarcina sp. NCCP-2331 | reverse complement strand
GGTGTAGATGAATTTTATTACGGCGTGCTCGGAGAAGAAAATAAAATCGTGGAATTGACGCCAGAGCGAGTGAAGTTTCTACAAAATATCACCGTCGATATGCCACAGGAAATTGTTCGTGCTTATGGTGATAATACAACCGCCGAAATGGCCACATCAAACGGAGACATTGCTGTATCTTCACAATTTCACAAGATTCCATTAGAAGATAAACAGACGTTGTTGGGATGGGAAGTTGTGGAGGGCATTACTGCAGCGGGTAGCCAAGATAATTCACCATACGTTGCAGTTATATTCGCAAAAACACACGAAGACGGTTCCCGCGAATATGTCGGATTGCCAAAAGGGATGTTTACCCGTCCGAATATTGAAGGTGCAACAAAAGAGGATGGCGTTGATTTTTCAAGCGAAACTATCGAAGCGCAATTTATGGATCGTAAAGTGGAAGGTTTTAATAACGAGAAATCTGTTTTATTTGCAACTGATGAAAAGGGTGCGACTACTAACCGCGACGCTTTGTTCTTGAAAGT
>NZ_BRCD01000088.1:0-532 GCF_023707945.1 Sporosarcina sp. NCCP-2331 | reverse complement strand
CACAGCGTACCAACTTAAATTTATATTGGTTGCAAATGCCTTATTGAACGGTCAATCCTATGCGGAAATCGTGAGGTCACCAAGAGGTGTGCCGATTGCGGTTTATCACTTGAATAACTCAAAAGTGACGTACAAACAGGATGAAACCACAGGCTATCAATTAATTTATGAGTACCAAGAAGCGCCTGGTAAGTTACGCAAGATACCAAAAGAAAATATTCTTCATATGAAGTTTTTCTCTCTTGATGGAATAGAGGGCAAGTCTCCCTTGCTTAGTTTGGAAGATGATTTGACCACACAAAAAAACAGTAAACGGTTCTTATCTAACTTCTTCAAAAACGGCACACAATCAGGCGGCTTGCTGAAATACAAAGGCGGTAAATTAGCCAAAGAAGCGCGTGAAAAGTTGCGTGACGAATGGCAAACAGCTAACTCAGGTACGGACAAGGCGCACAAGGTACTGGTGCTTGATGAAACGATGGAGTACGAACCGATTGAGGTTGATACAGAAATCTTGAAACTCGTCAATACA
>NZ_BRCD01000087.1:0-532 GCF_023707945.1 Sporosarcina sp. NCCP-2331 | reverse complement strand
TACAGCCTATCAACTCAAATTTATTTTAGTTGCGAATGCTTTGCTGAACGGCCAATCCTATGCGGAAATTGTTCGATCGCCCCGCGGTGTGCCGATTGCAATCTATCATCTTAATAATTCAAAAGTGAAATATAGGCAAGATGAAACCACAGGCTTTCAACTGATTTATGAGTACCAGGAAAAAGCCGGTACACTGCGCCGCATACCGAAAGAAAATATCTTGCATATGAAATTTTTCTCGCTTGATGGAATTGAAGGAAAATCGCCGTTATTGAGTTTAGAAGAAGATTTGACCACGCAAAGAAATAGTAAAAAATTCCTGTCCAACTTCTTCAAAAACGGAACGCAATCCGGCGGTCTGTTGAAATATAAAGGCGGAAAACTCGCCAAGGAAGCCCGCGAAAAGTTGCGCGATGAATGGCAAAACGCGAATGCGGGAAGTGACAAGGCACACAAGGTTTTAGTTCTTGACGAAACGATGGAGTATGAACCGATTGAGGTCGATACGGAAATCTTAAAGCTCATTAACACG
>NZ_BRCD01000086.1:0-558 GCF_023707945.1 Sporosarcina sp. NCCP-2331 | reverse complement strand
TATGCCAACACATTGCGGGTGTGGTGGAACTGGCAGACACGCTAGACTTAGGATCTAGTGCCTTCGGGCGTGGGGGTTCGACTCCCTTCACCCGCACTTTTTCATGCGGAAGTAGTTCAGTGGTAGAATACGACCTTGCCAAGGTCGGGGTCGCGGGTTCGAATCCCGTCTTCCGCTTTCCACTCTTGCCGGGGTGGCGGAACTGGCAGACGCACAGGACTTAAAATCCTGCGGTAGGTGACTACCGTACCGGTTCGATTCCGGTTCTCGGCACCATTTATAATATGCGCCCGTAGCTCAATTGGATAGAGCGTCTGACTACGGATCAGAAGGTTGTGGGTTCGACTCCTGCCGGGCGCGCCATATTTTTAAATCCTTGATAGTCGGGAAGTAGCTCAGCTTGGTAGAGCACTTGGTTTGGGACCAAGGGGTCGCAGGTTCGAATCCTGTCTTCCCGACCAATTTATACGGGGCCTTAGCTCAGCTGGGAGAGCGCCTGCCTTGCACGCAGGAGGTCAGCGGTTCGATCCCGCTAGGCTCCACCATTCATAATTTATT
>NZ_BRCD01000085.1:0-596 GCF_023707945.1 Sporosarcina sp. NCCP-2331 | reverse complement strand
AGTTGCCGCTCTATAATTCTTTTCTACTACCATCTAAATCACTCCTATTTTTGTATTAAAAAAGACACTCAAATGAGCGCCACGTCATAAATCGTATTTCTGTATCTGCGGGCATCACGGTAGATACCTGTGTCTTTATCCCATTCATCGACTCCGCCGGCGAAATAGCCATATCCAAGATCCCGCATAATCTTACCTACACGTTTAGCAATTTCCTTTGTAACCGTCCGGCTTTTCGTCCACACATCAATCTGATAGATGTACGAGTCTGCAATTGGTTCATTATCTCCATATGCATCCGGCAGCGGTGGGGAGAGCGGATCAATGACGATGTAAGGACCTGATACATCGCCGGTTGCCGGGTACTCGTAAAATTTAATACGGCCGGTTGCTTGCTGTTTGATATACTCATCAGCCATCAATGCATTGTAAATAGTCATCATTACGTCCATTAAACGCCCCCCTTTAACGCATCGCGTAAAGCTTTACGATACGCCTTTTCAGAGTTTAGCAGAGCGCGGGCAATGGCGCCTTTACCTTTTGGACTTGGATTTTTAACGGTTCCGAACTCATTCAGATGAATGATGCTATACCGT
>NZ_BRCD01000084.1:0-598 GCF_023707945.1 Sporosarcina sp. NCCP-2331 | reverse complement strand
CCGGTATAGCATCATTCATCTGAATGAGTTTGGAACCATTAAAAACCCAAGTCCAAAAGGTAAAGGTGCCATTGCCCGTGCTTTGCTGAATTCCGAAAAGGCGTATCGGAAAGCTTTACGTGATGCGTTAAAAGGGGGCATTTAATGGACGTAATGATGACTATTTACAATGCTTTGATGGCTGATGAGTATATCAAGCAGCAAGCAGCTGGCCGAATTAAATTTTACGAGTACCCGGCAACCGGCGATGTATCAGGACCGTATATTGTGATCGATCCTCTCTCTCCACCGCTGCCGGATGTATACGGCGATGATGAACCCATTGCAGACTCGTACATTTATCAGATTGATGTGTGGACGAAAAGCCGGACAGTGACAAAAGAAATTACTAAACGCGTAGGAAAGATTATGCGGGATCTTGGATATGGTTACTTTGCCGGCGGGGTAGACGAATGGGATAAAGATACCGGAATTTACCGTGATGCCCGTAGGTACAGAAATACGATTTATGATGAGGCGCTCATTTGAGTGTCTTTTTTATTATTAAAAATTAGGAGTGATTTGAATGGCAGTAGAAAAGAATTATAGAGCGGCAACC
>NZ_BRCD01000083.1:0-747 GCF_023707945.1 Sporosarcina sp. NCCP-2331 | reverse complement strand
GTTTTAAATTGTATGGAGCGGGTGAAGGGAATCGAACCCTCATCATCAGCTTGGAAGGCTGAGGTTTTACCACTAAACTACACCCGCATATAATGTTGTATTGGACAGCATGTTTGGTGCGGTAAAGAGGACTTGAACCTCCACGGGTTATTCACCCACTAGGCCCTCAACCTAGCGCGTCTGCCATTCCGCCACTACCGCTCTGTTTTAGCGACAAGTTCTATTATACATGACTGATTCAATAAGTCAACTACTTTTTTAAAAAAAGTGGTGAGCCGTACAGGATTCGAACCTGTGACCCTCTGATTAAAAGTCAGATGCTCTACCAACTGAGCTAACGGCTCGTTTTAAAATAAAAACGATATAATGTAAATGGCTGGGGTAGCTGGATTCGAACCAACGAATGACGGAGTCAAAGTCCGTTGCCTTACCGCTTGGCTATACCCCATCAATGATAATCTGAAACAGATCTGCGGGCATTCATTCAATTTGTTAAAGTGACCCCTACGGGATTCGAACCCGTGATACCGCCGTGAAAGGGCGGTGTCTTAACCGCTTGACCAAGGGGCCTTAATTTTAAATGTCCCGCCAACCGGCATGCGATTTGTTCCGCTTGTCTCAGTCGACTTTTCCTATTATAGACAGGCCTATCCTATTCGTCAACCTTTTTTCTCAATCTTTTTTAAAAAACTTCACTATCCACCTGTAAACCTTGATTCTATAGGCTTTAGAGCCTCGTATCTTTAA
>NZ_BRCD01000082.1:0-858 GCF_023707945.1 Sporosarcina sp. NCCP-2331 | reverse complement strand
TGTGCGACGCAACTCTTACATTATTCTGAATTGTGTTGAAGTTGTGTGGCGCACAGGAACGTATCTGATCCAAAGATAGAGAGTGATTCACATGAGTATTTTTATTTTAGAGGACGATGTTCATCAGGCACAGCGTCTGAAGGAGATCGTGGAGACCATCTGCGGGAAACATCATATAGCGTACGACAGGCTGCTGGTCACGGCAAGGAGCGAAGATATCCTGGGCCAGCTTCATTTGTCTGCGCGGATTCCGATTTACTTTCTGGATATCGAGCTGAAAGGAGAAGAGCGCAAAGGGCTGGAGACGGCACAGGAAATCCGCAGGCTGGATCCGGACGGTGTGCTGGTGTTCGTGACGACGCATGCGGAACTGGCGCCGATTTCCTATCAGTATATGGTGTCGGCTCTGACCTTTATCGATAAAGGGCTGCCGGTTAATGAACAGAGCGAAATCATTGAGAAATGTCTGCTTCATTATGCGGAACGCAACGAGTCGGCGCATGAGACGGATGATTTTGTGGTGGATAATGAACAAGCCACTGTACGTATTCCGTTTACTGAATTGGAGTTCATCATGACGGACGGACCTCACCGTTTGTCAGTGGTCACGGCGAATCGGCTGGTCCAGTATTACGGAACGCTGAAGGAGGCAGAATTGCTCGACGGCCGGCTGCTGCGCTGTCATCAGTCGTATGTGGTCAATGTGGAATGCGTGGCGATGTATCAGACGGCAGACCGCATGCTGGTCATGAAAAGCGGGAAACAGGTGCCGGTGTCACGTCGCCTGCAGCGCAAAGTGCAGCAGCGTGTGAAGGAGGCGAGCCGATGACGATCTACGATGTGGCGGCCGTGCTGCTG
>NZ_BRCD01000081.1:0-870 GCF_023707945.1 Sporosarcina sp. NCCP-2331 | reverse complement strand
AAGGCGGCCTCTCTCTGTGTGGAAGAGCAAGGCCGCACGATTATCGAATTAGATGCTCAAGGAAATGATAAGAAAAAAGTAAACCCTGAATTTACGGCAATGAATGATGCTGCAAGAATCTTGCGCTCGGTCGCCGGCAGTCTCGGATTAACAATTGACAGCAGAATGAGAATTGTCGTGCCGAAAGATAACAAGCCGAATGATCCGTTCGCGGAGTTGTTGTCTGATGATTGATTACACAACCGAATACGCTCGGAAAGTTTACAAAGGTGATATCCTTGCATCGAAATTGGTTAAAAGGCAATGCGAACGGCACCTGAAAGATTTGAAAGAGCTGGAAGATTATACATTTGATGTAGCCAAAGCGAATAAAGTCATAAGATTTATCGAAATGCTGCCGGATATAAAAACAGGCGAACCGATCCGACTGGCTGATTTCCAAAAGTTCATAGTGGGTAGTCTGTATGGTTGGCGTGATGAGTTAGGCAATCGGCGTTTCAGCAAAGCTTATATCTCCATGGCACGTAAGCAAGGGAAATCTATTTTAGTTGCAGGTATCGCGCTATATGAATTCTTATTCGGTCGCAATCCGAAACTCGGCAGGCAGATATACTGTACAGCTAACGCGAAGGACCAGGCGAAGATCGTATGGACGATGGTTCGCAAACAACTGGAAAAATTACGGAATGCTTCAGACTCCGTGAAAAATATTTCTAAAATCACAGAATCGAAAAATGAAATTATAAACTTGCGCGATGATAGTTTAATCAAACCATTGAGTAAGGATACGAGTAACCTTGATGGATTTGAGCCATATTTAGGGATCCTTGATGAATTCCATGAAAGTAAAGATACAAAAACAATGGAAGT
>NZ_BRCD01000080.1:0-1295 GCF_023707945.1 Sporosarcina sp. NCCP-2331 | reverse complement strand
ACTGCTATGGACTTGACTACTGCAAATCAACTCACCGAACTGCTGTCACAAGCCTTGCACGTGCAGCCCCAGCTTTTTCAGCTGTTCAATCATCAATTCTTTTTCACCGGTATCTAAACCAGAAAATATTTCCTTAATATCCTGAGTGTGTTTAGGGAATACTTCGTCCATGAACTGCCTTCCTGCTTCAGTGATCGCGGCATGCGTCACGCGGCGGTCTTTCGGGCAGGGCTTTCTTTCGAGGTAATTTTTCTTTTCCAATTTATCGACGACATATGTGATACTGCTGCTGGCGATTAAAATCTTTTCGCCAATTTTTTGTATCGGCTGATCTCCTTTATGGTAAATCAACTCCAGAACAGCAAATTCCGTAGGGTTCAGCCCCAAGCCTTTAATATCTTCCTCCACGCACTTCTTTACAGCATTCAAGGCACGGTTCAGTACCACAAATAACTTCAGGGATAATTCTTCATCGGTCGGTTTTTTATTCATATCACTCACACCTTTTCAATATCTCAAATTCGAGAAAATTATACGGCCGCCTTCAATTCTTGTCAACTGAAGAAGAAAGCATCAAGCTTTCTTATTGACGAATGCCGACAGTTCGATTATACTTCTAATTAGTATATCTCGAATTAGAGGTAATATCAAATGAACAGGGGAGATTAATTATGACAAGTTGGACAGTAGACAATTCACACTCAAGCATTGGATTTTCAGTAAAGCATATGATGGTTTCAAAAGTAAAAGGTACGTTTGAAGAGTACACAGCAACTGTGGAAGCAGCGGACTTGGCAGACTTGACCAATGCAAATATTTCATTCGTAATTCAAACGGCATCCATTAATACAAAATCGGAAGACCGCGATAACCATTTACGCGGAGAGGACTTTTTTGATGCAGAACGTTATCCGACCATTACATTCCAATCAAAGAATATTAAAAAAGACGGCGATGACTATAAAGTAACAGGTGATCTGACCATTAAAGACGTAACGAAACCTGTCACATTCGACGTAGAGTACAATGGCAAAGCAACGAATCCGTGGGGTGTAGAGACTTATGGATTCGAAGGTTCTGCGAAATTAAATCGTGAAGAATTCGGTTTAACATGGAACACAGCACTTGAAACAGGCGGTGTCCTGGTCGGTAAAGACATTAAAATTGAACTTGAACTAGAAGTGAATCCGGCGCAGTGAGGGAATATAAAAAACGCACAGTACTGTGCGTTTTTTTCTCGGCAAATTTTCTTGTTAAGCTTTGTATGAATTGATCCACAATCGCGATAGTGTATG
>NZ_BRCD01000079.1:0-1295 GCF_023707945.1 Sporosarcina sp. NCCP-2331 | reverse complement strand
TGGACTAACCTAAATTATTGAGACAATATAAAACACCTTCGGAGTGGTACACTAGTAAACAAGTACTTACATCGGAGGTGTTTTTGCATGGGCAAAAACGTATATTCAAGCGAGATTAAATGGGCAGTTGTTAAAGATAAATTGACTGGTGAATTAACAACTAAAGAGATTATGGAGAAGCATGGAATCAAAAACAAATCACAGGTCGAAACTTGGATGAAATGGTACCGCACAAATGAAATTTACCGATTTGATCAGCCAATCGGTAAACAATACACTTTTGGTCATGGCCCCGAGTTTTCCAGCGAAGAGGACAAGCGAGACCATCAAATTTCTCATTTAAAAATGGAGAATGAAATTCTAAAAAAGTACATGGAGATCGAAAGGGAGTTAAAAAAGAAATAGTTCTACAAATTGTAGAGAAGTTTAAAAAGAAGTACACGATTACAGCCATCTTGTCAGCATTGGGAGTACCACGAGCGAACTATTATAGGTGGTCTCTTCAAGGAATCAATAAGTTGCTTTCAGTAGAAGAGGAAGCCATTATGGAGCTGTGTAAGAGTACAAAATATCGGAATGGGCATAGAAAAATAAAAGCGTTATTGAAGCGGAAATACAACATCGAATTGAATCGCAATACCGTTCAGAATCTGATGCAAAAGCATAATTTACAGTGTCGTATCAAACCAAAACGGAAGTGGAAATCCCAAGGTGAAAGTATCATAATTGCCCCTAATCTTCTTAAGCGTGATTTCGCAGCAAGTGAACCGAACAAGAAGTGGGTGACAGACATCACATATATCCAATATGGTAGTACTACAAAATATCTTTCAACAATTATGGATCTGTTCAATAATGAAATTGTGGCCTACAAATTATATGATCACCAACAGACACCACTCGTAATAGACACGTTAAAGGAGGCGCTGGCTGTCCGGAATCACCCTGAAGGAGTGATTGTACATTCAGACCAAGGGAGTGTTTACACGTCATATGCGTATCAGGAGTGCATTAAGGAAAACGACCTTGTCAGCAGCATGTCGCGTAGAGGAAACTGTTGGGATAACGCGGTGATTGAGTCTTTTCATTCGAACTTGAAGTCTGAGGAATTTCAATATGTTAAATTTAATTCGCTACGCAATCAAGATGTAATTGAGCGGGTAATCACCTATTTGAATTATTATAACGAAGAACGTATCCAAGAAAAATTAGGCTACCTGACACCCGTAAAATATGGTGTCAAAGCAGCCTAATTAAGGTGTTTTATATGTGTCTCATATGGCTATGTCAGTCTA
>NZ_BRCD01000078.1:0-1366 GCF_023707945.1 Sporosarcina sp. NCCP-2331 | reverse complement strand
TAGTATATAGTATTGGTTCGGCTTTACGTTAAACAGAGAGAGAAGAGGATCACCTGGCGTCTTGATTTCATCCACAAGGTGTTCTAACCGCAGACTCGCAATATCACTGGCAATCATTTTGACAGCTGTGAATACGTCACTGTTTTTAATTGCTTCAGCGCCTGCATATACCCGTTCATCCAGTCCGGTGAAGCCTGGCAACATAGAAATCAGCGCATGTTGTTCTTCTTCCGTAAAAATGGAGCTGCGCGTTTCTGGTTTTGTGAAAATGCCCATTTACTCACCTCCCTTCTGCGGTTAGAATCATCGCTACGATGACTAAACAGACGCCGACCGCTACATATCCCCACACGATGTGGAAGAGGAAGACGGCGTAACAGACGAACGCCAGACCTATTAAAAATAAAATAGCTGTAATATTAGACAATAAAAATAGACCCACCGCTTTCAGCGCGCCTGTAAATTTTCCGATATTCATTTTTTCACTCCTATTTATCGCGATGATCCGAATTTATTTATATACGTTTTTAAGTACGTGGTAGGGGAGGTTTAAGCGTGTTGCGTCTGCGCGTTTCTTCCTCGCACGATTTGCACTTAAATTCACTCTTTGTTTTTAAGTAACTAATGTAAACAGAAAAACATATGACGCCCAGCGCTGCGTTCGCAGTTATGAAAACTAGAACCGAATCCAAAACCATTAATTCCAACCTCCCTAAAATCCGAAATCATCACTCAAAATATATTCTTCCATATTGTTATTGTACTCATGGTACATCGCCTGGCTGAATGCAGTAGTAATCGCGACAATCGCATCAATTTTATTTCGATTTATTTTTTTATCCAGAATGATATTGCTGTTGTTGTCATATTTAACGACGGCATTATTGACCGCAATCTCTATGTTCGGATTGCCATCGTGCATGATTTTCTTTTCGAACACATCTAAACGGAATTGTTTTAATGGTTCGGACAGGTCTCTATACCCCTGACCAACTTCAATCAATGGCCAGTCGTATTCTTCTAATTCCGTGATTACCGTAGGCGCTCCCCACGGATCGTACATGATGCCTTTTACATCAAGTTTATTATGCTCAATAAAGTTCACAAGCCAAGAAATGACCTGCTTATAGTTTATGATGCCAGATTCAGTATCCGTTATCGTAGCGATACCCGCACGGGCCAGTGCTTCATAATCAATCTTGTCCCGTTCGATCTTTGCCTGCAGCCCGCCTTTTGTTCCTACGAATACGTGAGAATCAACATAATATTTTTCATTTTCAGTCGGGAATATCAATCCTATTGCAGTCAAGTCATCCAGCCGCGATAAATCCAAGCCGATATATACTTCTCTGCCGCGTGGATTAAA
>NZ_BRCD01000077.1:0-1375 GCF_023707945.1 Sporosarcina sp. NCCP-2331 | reverse complement strand
GGTGAAGTCCGTATAATTGTGTAAATAGAAAAAGGCCACATCAATTCCTTATGCTACAATGTTCACAACCACGATCACATTGAGGAGGAATTGATGATGACCCTATTTAACTATCTTAACTTAAATCCCGACAAAGTAAAAGACTCTGTTTTACATTCCGATATGGACGCTGTGGTGAAGTCCGCCGTGGTACTCGCTCTTGAACAGCTGATGGAGAAGGAACGCGATGAGCACCTACAGGCGGCATCTTACGAGCGTACGTCGGCGCGCAAAGACTATCGAAATGGATACTACGAGCGGGAGCTCATGATATCAATCGGGAGGATCAACCTTCGCGTGCCGCGAACACGGGAAGGAGATTTCTCCCCATCTGTATTTGAGAAGTATGCGCGGGTAGATCAGGCATTTGTGCTCGGCATGCTGGAAATGGTCGTGAATGGCGTCTCTACACGCAAAGTAACGAATGTCGTAGAAACATTATGCGGCCAGCGGGTGTCAAAATCCTTTGTCTCTTCTCTGACAGCCAAGCTCGACCCGGTGGTGAATGAATGGGCCAACCGCCCATTGAACGTCATGTCCTATCGCTATCTGTTCATGGATGCCATGTACATCAAGGTGCGGGAAAACAAGAGAGTGGTTTCCAAGGCGGTTTATATCGCGACAGCGATCAATTCAGAAAATCGACGCGAAGTGATCGGTCTGCGGGTGGATGCGCAAGAGAGTAAAAAAGGCTGGCAGACATTCATCCAGTCCTTAAAAGGCCGCGGACTCCAGTCACCTAAACTGATCGTCTCCGATGCGCATGAAGGGTTGAGACAAGCCATCCAACAGGAATTTACCGGCACCTCCTGGCAGCGCTGTTCGGTGCATTTTAAGCGGAATATTTTTGATAAACTGCCGAAAAAGGATGTGCAGCAGTTCAAGCTGGATGTCCGCCGAATCTTTCAGGCACTTGACGTAGAAAGTGCCCGTGAGGAAATGGAACACGTGGCCAGTAAGTACGCCGATGAACCCAAAGTGCAGAAGGCATTGGAAACACTAGAAGAAGGATTTGATGACGCCGTGCAGTTCTTGAATGAACCGCTAGATTTCGCCCGCTTCCTCTCCAGTACGAATCACTTGGAACGGTTAAATCAGGAAGTTAGAAGGCGTGAACAGGTCATTCGTATCTTTCCGAATGAGCAGTCGGCCTTCCGACTGATTGGAGCTGTTTTGATGAAATACGATGAAAAGGAGCGGACGAAGAAGCCGATGAAGCTGCCGGAAAAACGACGGTAATTTCTTTTGGGAAAGGGGAGTACCCCCCTTTCCCAAAAGAAACAAATAACAGAGTGAACAGGCATAAAGGAATTTACACAGAACTATGGACTTGACT
>NZ_BRCD01000076.1:0-1464 GCF_023707945.1 Sporosarcina sp. NCCP-2331 | reverse complement strand
TAAAGTGTACCCTTTGTAAAGGACAATTATAAAAAGTCTAGGCTGTTTGTTGAAGCTGTTGTCTGTATTTTGCAGGCGGCAGCTTTTTCAAATTCCATTGACCTCGATAATGATTGTAGTACGTCATATAACTCTTAATCTCTCGTCTCACTTCTTCTAATGTCTCGCAATCTTTTATATTGGTTTCATCCTTAAAATGCCCAAAAAATGATTCTTGCGGAGCGTTATCCCAACAGTTTCCTCTACGTGACATCGATTGCCCTAACCCCATTTTCTTCACAGCTGCCTGATATCTCGGATTCGTATAATGAAATCCTTGATCCGAATGTATAAAGGCATCTGTTAGTAAATGGCGGTGTTTCTTTAGTTTCTGAAGCGTATTCATTGCGATGTCCAGACCTAAAGAAGAAGAGGTTTCATAGGCTAATATCTCATTCGTTTGGGCGTCTTTAATCGTTGATAAGTACGCACGTTTTCCATTTCCATACGTCAAATAAGTGATATCAGTCAATAATACCTTTCCAGCTACCCCTTGCTTAAACTCGCGTTGTAACGTGTTTTCACATGTGCGATGCTCCTTCGTTGCCTTCGCCATTCGACGTGCTGGATTAGCCTTGCGGATCGGACAGATGATCTCAAATTTCTTCATAATACGGCGGATACGTTTTAGGTTATATGTGATGCCATACTGATTTTGAAGTGTCATTTTGATTTGGCGCGCCCCTTTTTTTCTGCCTCTAAAATGATAGGCCCGTAAAATGATCTCCTTTACGGCTTCATCTGCCTGTTCTTGTGTGACGCGTCTCTGTTTAGATTTCTCTTCAAAGTGCTTATAGTAGCCCGAACGGGAGACCTCCATGATTTCGCATAAGTAGCTCACCAAACGTGCTAATTTATATTTTCGGATAGTGGAATGGATAAGTTCATATTTCAGCGACGTTTGGATGGTGATTTCTTTTTCATCATCTGCCTTTCGAGTAGATCGAGCTTTTTTAACAGTTCATTCTCCGCCTGTAATAAGCGATTCTTCGCTTCCAACCGTTCAATTTTTTCTTCTGGTGTTAGGTCGCGTTCTATTGGGCGACCTGAATTATTTTTTCGTGTATCCTGTAAGCCCTCTACACCATTTTTTCGGTAGGCAGCACGCCAGCGCTTTCCTGAAGATCTAACCCGTTCTATTCCTATTAAATCAGCATCTAAGCCAGCCTCCTCGAATATTTCTCGCGGCAGTTTTCCTTTTTCATTTTCCGCAATAAAATGGCGTTTAAATTCATCGGTATAAGTGATAGATTTGTCACTAACAGCCTGTACGTTGGGATTGCATTGTAATTGGGCTTGTTCATCAGTAGTAAATAGTTCTCGTGTCATTTTGATCCACTCCCGTCGTCTTTTTCCCCATTATAAACAAAAGTACCCCATACGATAGACTTTTTTCAAAGTGTCTATCGTATAGGGTACATTTTA
>NZ_BRCD01000075.1:0-1464 GCF_023707945.1 Sporosarcina sp. NCCP-2331 | reverse complement strand
AAGGAAAAATGACAAAAAAGTATCCCGAAGGATCTTTTCGATGTTCATGATGACCATCTGGAGGGCGATCGTCGTCTCGCTTGTAGTTTGAAGGCGTGCTCGAATAAGACCCAGTCCATACACGCGTTTGCCTTCGCCGAATTTTCCTTCGATGGCATTGCGCTCGCCGTGGTCCTGTTTCTCCAGCTTCTTTTGTTCCGTTCGGACATGCCGATCTTTGGTAGGTCTCCCAAGTTTGGGACCACTTAGCCGGATGTCGAGTTCTTTACAGAACTCCCTGTTTTCCCGGGTTCTGTAGATGGTGTCAGCAAGCACTGCTTCCGGATAGTGGCCGAACCGTTCCTTGTACGTGTGAATGGCGTCTTTCAACAAGGTGCCTTCGTTATACGCATCCCATTGTAAGGTTTCAAGATACGCAAACCCATCGACCAGACTAACAGAGAGTTTTGCACCGAATTCGACTGCCGCCTTCGCTTTTCCTCGGACAATCGGACGAATATAGGGCTGTGGAATGCTGACAATCCGGTCTCCGATGGAATGGGTGCCGCTCTCAAACAGAATGGTTTGCTGACGGAATAGCTCCTGAATGACCAGTAGGTCTTTGTATTGTTTTTTCGTCAGCTTGTCTAGCCCAACTTCATCAGCGAGAACTTCTACGTGTGTCAAATCCCGGCGCACGTAGGAAAGCTGTCCCTTCAGACATGCCTGTATCTTTTCGTAGCTAGGTTTTCGCTGCTTGGACAAGGCAAGGTATTCCTTCCGGGCTTTCCGACGGTAGGTGCGCGGCTTTCGGGTACCGTCGCTGCGCTCCGCATGTAACGAATCGATCATCTTTTCGAGCTTTTCCCTCGCCTGATTCAAGAGACCGATATCCGTTGGATAAGCAATATCGGAAGGGGCGCAGGTGGCATCGATCAGTAGTTTTCCTTGTTTGTAGACGGGTGATGAATCCCCAGGGACCAAGATGGTCGATGTAGCTGCACAATTCCCATTTCCGCCCATCGGCTCATCGTCATCCGAGTCATCAGAATCCTGTGGATTCTCCCGTTTCCGTTGCGACGATGTAATGGATTCGTTCAGTTGATTTACGAGATCCGTATTAAAACGCTTCCGGAAATGAGTTAGTGAGGAGGCGTGGAACGGAGGTATTTCCTGAAAAGCGGGTAGCCCAATGAAGTATTGCATGTAGGGATTTTCTGTGATCGCTTCCACGGTTTCTTCATCACTCAAGCCAAGACGTTCCTTGATGATCAGGGAACCAAGTGCAAGTTGCACGGTGTACGCTTTACTTCCCTGATTGGGATCACCGAGCGACTGGAGATACGTTCCCTCGAGGTCGGACCAAGGAATGACAGATGCCATGCGAACCCAACGGTTATCAGGGTTCAAGTGTCCTTCGAATGGCAAAAAGAATTCGTGTGGCAGGATCATCTGGTTAGCGTTGTGTTCGTACATGGCAAGTCC
>NZ_BRCD01000074.1:0-1598 GCF_023707945.1 Sporosarcina sp. NCCP-2331 | reverse complement strand
CATAGCTGTCAACTTAAGGATTAGACATCCTTTACTCGTCGTTTTCCGTAAATGTATGTTTTGAATCAGGCTAAAAAGGCAATAAGAAATATAGGAATCCTTACGCCCTCTTGCCAGAAGGAGACCAGGGATTCTTAAGCGTATAGAAGTCGTTGAAAGGCTGTACCTTTGCGGGAGTTAGGCTTCCTGGCTGTCTTGATAAGCAGTCGGGTCATTCCTAATAGATAGTCTTTCAACGATTTTTTCTTTCTTCTGTAGATCTCGTAAAGAATCGCTAACCCCTCTGTTGCGATCGTCCGAACCGCAACCATCTCACTGATTTCCATCTTCTCCTCTTCCCAAATCATATTTCGTAACTGATGGGCGATTAATTGACTGATCATCACAACTAGTAGGGAAGCGTATAAGTGGCAGAGCCATCTCTCACGCTTCATGACTTTAAAATGATCCATGTCTAAATAATCTTTCCATACTCTAAATTGAAGTTCGATTTGCCAGCGTAGCCTGTATAAATCAACTACCTGTTCAGCAGATACCGAATCAGGCAGATTGGTCATATAGACAGTAATTCGTGCTAACTTACGGACGACTTGCTTGGGTTGTTTTCCCGACTTGGTGGCTCGTCGATCGATTTTTTTAATCCTCCGTTCTTTCACGGCTTCATCATGGGCAAATATAATACATCGCGCAGGAAAATGAGCGTCTCTTCCAAAATGAACCCCCTCTAATTCCAGACACTCACCAGGCTCCATCTGTTCGCAAAGTGCGACCAGATCAATCCGCTGATATTGGCTACTCTCGATCACTTTCCCGTTTGGATGATAGGAAGGGTAAGGGTTTTTAAAAGCCAAGTATGCATCATTCCGAAGCTTAGAGAGAAAGAAACCTTTATATTCCTTCATCTCTTCAAACTGCTGAAAGGAGAAATAGCCCAAGTCTTGCATACAAAGCTCTTGTTCCTCTAGGTAAGGGATTCTTTTCGCTCCCATTTTCGTGTCATTCACCTTCCTGAAATCAATAGAAGAAAACAGCGTCTGACCCGTAAGGAAGTCATACTCATGTTGAATTTTCCCGGATGTCTGTCGGGTGGGAGCAGCCCGTTTTTTCAAATGGTCCGGTACAGACACATTCGTCGCATCCATGATCCTCATGGCAACGAACGGCCAACTCTCTGCCAAGGAAAGCGAAGGAAACTGCATTTGCCTCTGTTGGAGCATAAGCTCCTGAACGAGACGTTGAAGAAATAGGACCGCCTCTTTAGAAAACTTTTTATCTATAGCGGTTCGGCTTACAGAGATCTCCTGTTCTGTGTATAGCTTTACGCAAAGTTCCTGAAGGGAACATTCCGCTACATTCCCGTGAAACTGAAACAACATGGCGAGGAAATCACTTGCGCAAATTGAACGTTTTCTTACAATAAAACCGGTTTCTTTCGCGATATCATCAATTCTTTCAGGATGGATGCATTCGAATAACTCTTCTAGAAGATGAACAATCTGCGGTGTTGGCATAATTAGGTCTCCCTTCCAAAGATGATGGTATTTATCTATACCTTCATATTGGAAAACATACACCTTCTTCTTAAGTTGACAGCTATG
>NZ_BRCD01000072.1:0-1656 GCF_023707945.1 Sporosarcina sp. NCCP-2331 | reverse complement strand
CCTGAATTATTCATGGTCAGATGAAAAACCTAAAGTTCCCACAAATTTTTAGCCTGTAAGTGATCTGCTAGGCCATTAAACTACTTTATCGACACGTTTGGAATTTAATTGGAGATTTCTTTTAGTTTTTGGGCGCACTTCTCCCTTGGTTCCAACCGCTTTTTTAAAAATACGTTATTCTACTTCAATTGAATTGGAGACGTTGGACTCGTGCCAGCACGTCCCAGAAAAAGCGATCGTAGACGAAGTGGGAAGAGATCTTCATATGCAAGTAGCGCCCGGACTTCACCAATTTACTCGCGACTTTCACTAATCGTGTACGGATCGTTCCGATCTGGATGCCTTTCGAAGTGTTCGGAAAGCTGAGCGTGCGCAGCCAATTCGTCAGGTTGTAGGCAAGCAGACTGATCATCATGCGAGCGGAATTGACTGTGAAATCATGACTTTTCATCTGATCAAAGCCAAATCCGTCCTTCGCTTCCTTGATGAAATTTTCCATCGTGCCGCGCTGCTGATACGAATACACAATCGCTTGCGGAGAAAAGCACTCACCGAGGCTCGTCACGAAAAAGGCATGCCGAAAGAACAGCTCACCTGCCGGCCGTGTCGATTGAATGACGATACGACGAGATTTCGACCAGGAGGCCGCTTGATAAATGGAATCTTCTACGTAGTATTCGGTCTTCGAGATATCTTGAATTTCGTCTGTCGGATGCAGTTCTTCCGCAAGTGCCTGCAGCTTGGCATTCGACTTCAAACGAATGATATACGAAAAGGATTCCTTCTCGCATAACTCGTAGAGCTTCGGAACCGCAAAGCCGCTGTCTCCACGAACCAGATACGAGGTTTCGGGAAACTGCTCGTTATAATGCTCGATAACCGGCCGGATGAAATCAACGACGCCATTCGACGTATAGACATTGCCAGGACGCAGCTTCGCTTTGAGAAAGTCGCCTGTCAAGCCGTCGAACGCGACGAGCGGATGAAACCCGACCGTCTGGTAATGCGCGTTGTATGCAGCCTCTTCCTGTTGACCATACGTATCGGCATGCGAGGAATCGAGGTCTACAATCAGCGCTTGCGCCTGCCGGGCGCGGTGAACCTGGTCAAGCATCGTTTGGTTTGCTGCCTGCAACTGATCCAGCGCATTCGAATCAAACCGGTGAAAAAATCGGGACAAAGACGGCTGGGAAGCCAGCGCAGGCTTGGCGAGGATCTGAGTGAAAACCGGATCGGTCGTCAAATAATCCGCCGCATCGTCTTCCTGATAGCCAGCAATCAACTGATAGATTTTCTGTTGAAGCAGTTCATGGTTTTCATGGACGCAAAATGTGCGTTCATCGACGAGTTGGAGATGATTTGCGATAGTTTGAGAGAACCCCAATTTCTCATCGAATTCTCGGAACACCAAAGTCCCTGTATCAGAGGAAAGTTCACCTCCGTCGTTGGATAATTTAATGGAACAGTTGAAGTTTAGGGTGTTTTGCGTTAAAGTAGGCATCAGAAGAATCCTTTCTGTGATGTTTTGTTTGGTCGCAATCATCCTATCAGAAATGGATTCTTTTTTCATCTTTTAAGTGAAAAAGAGAATCCCACTCCAAAGCCGCCATGAACGCTTTGGAGTGGGATTCTCTATTAATTGGTGAATAATCAGGG
>NZ_BRCD01000071.1:0-1705 GCF_023707945.1 Sporosarcina sp. NCCP-2331 | reverse complement strand
GAGGCCGCTGAAAAACTTACGTTTTTTTCAATGTATAGTTTTTCAAACGAAAATAAGGCACTTTCCATTCGTTTTTGAATGGAAAGTGCCTTATTTCTTGATCTATTCTTATTCTTTATCGCTCAGTAACTTGATAATCCGTTTTAGGTTGACCGCAAATATGGTGGTAGCGCCTTGTATCTCCATGCCAAATAAGCCCGCTGATTTGGCCGTTTTGTAGCCATGCGGATGTTTCAATTCGCTATTCTTCGCTTCAATTTTATAACGCTTCTTCGCAAGTTGTTTAAATTTATCCGTCTCTTGAAAAGCGGCTTGTTCTTCATGTTCGATTGATTTGATGGTCACGCTGTATGTTTTGCTTTTAGCTCCTTCTTGATAACAACCTTCACGCATTGGACATACCTTACATTTTTCGATATTAAAATAATACTTAGTACGCTGATTTTTATTCTGATTTTTCTTTCCTGTCCGTGCCTTTCGAATCGCCATGTGCCCAGCAGGACACACAAACATTCCTGCATCTTTATTGTAATCGAATTCTATTTTTCGTTGTCCACTACCGCTTGTAATAACGGTATTTAACTTGGATATTAATTGGAGCTCTTCTGTTTTGGCGTATTGTAAGTTGTCTTTTCCGGAATACGCTGCGTCACCCAGAACGGTTTCAATATCCATGCCTGCCTCTTTACTTTTTTCAATTAATTCTTGAAGATATTGCCCGTCACTTTTTTCGCCTGTCGTCACAATCGCCGCGGTAATAATTCGTTCGTCGCTCATCGCAATATGCGTTTTAAAACCAAAGAAAGCGGAGTCAGCCGACTTATGTCCAACCCGTGCATCTGGGTCATTGGAGTAACTCCATTGGTTCTCATAATCATCAATCACTTCTTTTAAGACATTGACTCTTTCTTTTACGGCTGGGATTTGTGCGACCTTTGATTGTGTTTCGACCACTTCAACCACTTGACGACAGTACTGTAATTCTTCTTCAATTTCATTTGAGGTAGGTTTCGCAGGAAATTTCCCGACCATTTCTTCTTCCAATTGATAGACTGCTTTCCGCACATTTTTTGATTTTTCCTGCAGGAACTCCTTGGGTGATTTTTGATTGTAGCGCGCTTGGGTATGGGTTGCATCCACCATGATCATTTTACTGAGGAGGAGCCCTTTTTCGACTGCGATTTCCACTGTTTTATTGATGAGTAGATCCAATAGATGTAGATCCTGTAAGCGAAGGCGGCGAAATTTTGTCAGGGAACTCGAATTCATGACGTCCTCTTCTGGCGTCATATCTAAAAAATATTTAAAGGACATATCGTACTTTGAGCGCTCGACAAGATCGGCATCGGATAAGTCATAAATTGATTTGAGTAGTAAATATTTGAACATCCGAATCGGGTGAATGGCATTGCGACCGTTTTCTAAACAATACTTTGATTGAAGTTCGTCTAAGACAAATGAAAAGTCTACGAGATCATTGATCTGTCTGAGCAGATGATCTTTCGGAATCAGCACATCATACAGCGCCATATAAGGACTTAGATTGAGCGTTTCTTGTTTGGAAATCATGGTCGCACCACCTCGAATTAGTTCCTTTTATTTTACTATGGAAAACAGATGGAGAGAACAGAAAAGCGACTGTGCATACGGATTTCCGTTCGCACAGTCGCTTTTCTTCTTTTATTGGACTTTTTCAGCGGCCTCG
>NZ_BRCD01000070.1:0-1783 GCF_023707945.1 Sporosarcina sp. NCCP-2331 | reverse complement strand
GGTAGTGTCAAAACTTCTATGAAAACCTGACTTCAATCCTCGCCCGTTGATTGGGCGGTCGGACATGTGCCGCAATCGCTCTTGACAAACAGTCGAAAAAGGTTGCGGTATGTTCACCAAGGGCGAAGGGGACAAAAAGAAGACATGCTAAATAGCCCTTGACTTTAACCAATTTTAACCTTTTTCTCCGTTCGGTTTGTCAAGAGTTCGCTACGCCGATTGCTCGATCCACGATGTTCCCAAGGGCTCAGCTAAACAAAAAGTCAGCTGGCGTTCTCGGTCAGCCACTGTTGCGATAGTTCAATCAGCTTCGTCCAGCGAGCGGGCATGTGGGGCATTTCCTTCAACTCTGGGACTATCACAGGTACCCGGCCTTCCAAGGATGAATGAGGACGGAGGAAGTTGAAGTACGCGACAAACAACGTCACGTGTGAAACCGAGCCCTCTTCGGAACCAAAGCCATGGGTGGCGCGGTAGTTCCCTTTAAATGTACGGTTCAAGCGCTCGATGATCTGCTTTAATGGACGATATTCAGTTGACACAGGGTCTTCGTTTGTCAGCCCAATTACACGTGTCACATCGAAATGAATATGGTGCTGCGCGAAGAATTGTTGGGCTAACAGGTAGATAGGGTTTCCGTCCACCACGATGTTCAAATTCTCTGGAATGGACTTCATCTTCTTGAACATATCATCCAAAGCGCGAATGGCCGATAAGGTGTCCCGGTTTGGAGATGTCCGATAGGACAGAATCACCTTTTTAACGGCATCGAAAAAGAAGAAGATGTAATGCCAACGCCCATTCACACGGATATAGGTTTCATCGCCACAGAACTGATCAGACAGCTCGTACGGGAAATGATCCACGAATGGCTTCACTGTCAACGCTACGCTGTTCATGTAGTTCAGCACGCTTTGATGAGAAATATGCACATTGTGAACGTCTCTCATCAGTGCTGCCGTCTTTCGTGCCGAGATGCCATAGTTGACGTGGTAAGTAAGGATGAGTCCTAGTGTGTGCGAAGATACGTAGACTCTAGAGAGATCTACCTTAGGTTTCACTGGTGACGCGGCTGCCAACGGCTTGAAATCGAACTGAAACTGACGGTAGATATACCGGACTTTGAAGGCCTGGGGATCTTCCTTGAACCGTTTCTTTTCCGGTTGCGTCATCTGTCTTAACTTCTTTTGGTAAAAGGAACAGTCGTTGTTCTTACATTTGAAAACGTTGAAATCTTTTCGTTCTTTCACTTTCTCAAGTGTTTTCAAGCAGTGGGGACATTTCAGGGTGGCTTCCTTCAGATACCGGCTTTGTTTATTGAAGAGGCACGCACATACTTTACATTGGAATTGTCCTTTGTCACCATTGTTCGCATACAGATAGCCGGCTGGGGCATCACACCGTGGACAACACAGCTTATCAGGAACGTTCACTTTACCAGTCCTATGCCGTCGAACAGGTTTGAGTGGTTTACCGTGTTTTTCCAAGTACTCCTCTAACAAGTCCTGAAAGGACAGTTTTTCGAGTTTCTCCAGAACGGGTAGTTCATCAACCTGAAGTTTTTGATAAGGCTTGTCAACAGGCTCATCGGACCGCACACTTCCGACAGCCCTTCCAAGCACTATGGTAAGTAATGTAATAATAATTGTATGTTGATACTTGATATATTGAAGTAAATAAGCTAATAATTGAGGGTACAACTTGTCACTTCCTATTCTGGGATGTTGGGTGTCTGGTAACCTCAATTATCCGCAGAATTCAGGGGGTGGCAAGTTTTTTTTAT
>NZ_BRCD01000069.1:0-1852 GCF_023707945.1 Sporosarcina sp. NCCP-2331 | reverse complement strand
ATCCGGCGTAACGCCTCATCAGTCAGTGTACGCCTTCTCTCCGATTTTTTGGGGATAGCATGTGATGTCTCATTAAACTTCCTTCGAAGATGAGCCCAACAGCCAGAAAGCAGAACGCCCTCCAGCTTTTGATACCCTGGATATCCATCGACGTGCAGCGTACCCTGGAAACCTTTCAGAAAGTGTACGGGGTGGTCAGACGCACGGCTCGGCTGATACTCATATAACACGCACGGCTTCTCGTATTGACCTGTGCGGTACAGCCACATATAAGAAGAAGAGGAAGGACTGCGTCCTTTTTCCCGCAATACCTGCACCCCTGTTTCATCCGCATGGAGTCTGTCTGCTGACAGAAGTAGGTCATGCATCCTTTCATAGAGTGGCAGGATCCACTTCTCAGATACCTGGAGTAACCAGTTGGAAAGGGTCTGCCTGGAAACCGGTGCTCCTGCCTGCTGAAACACTTCTTCCAATCGGTAAAGCGGCAATCCGAACAGGTATTTCTGGCAAATCAGGAAGGCCAGAATGGAAGGGGAAGCCATGCTTTTCGGGAGAACAGGATTCGGCATCGGTGCAGAAACGATCGGCGTTCGGATACCCTCTTGGTCGCAATGTCTGCAAGCGTATACTTCTCGTTCATGTTCCACTACTTTTACGCGGGCAGGAATCACCACGAGTTCTCGCCGAATGTCTGTCTTCATGAGGTGCATCATATGTCCGCAATCCAAACAAGCCTGCTCCTCAGGGGGCAAGCTGTACGTCACACTCTCTACGGGCAGATCCGCCGAGAAGGTCAGTCGTCTTTCCCGGGGCTTCTTCTCTTTTTCGGAAGGATCTGTTGTGTCTATATCCACTGTTTCTTGACAGGAATCCACTAGGTTTTCTGCCTCGTTGAAAAGCTCGAGTTCCAGTTGTCCGCTGGGGGACTTTTCGCTGGAACGACCGAACTCCTGCTTTTTCTTGAGGCGGAACTGCTCCTCATACCAAGAGACCAGAGCAGAGAGTCTAGCGACTTCCTGTTCCAGCACGATGACGCGTTCATTCTGTTCAGTTGTCTGGGATGAGGTGTTCTGTAAATTTTTCATAAGATAGGAATTCGTCAAAACCAGCCAAATTCCTTCTTTATTTTACAACTTTTTATACAACTTTCGTTCCCATTACCCGAGGAAAGGCTTTCCCGTCTTCTATCGTCAGTCCATCCAGCATCCATCGTAGCTGACGTGGGCTGACGGAGGTGGCCTCTTCGCCGTGGCCGTCAGGCCAATGAAAACGCCCGGTCTCTAACCGTCGATAATACAACCAGAATCCGTTATAGTCCCAATGTAGAATCTTGACTCGATCCCGGTCTCTGTTACAAAAAATAAATAGATTAGATGTACAGGGATCCATCTGAAAGGTTTCCTGCACTTTCGCCGATAATCCGTCTATAGAAAGCCGCATATCGGTTGCCCCATGGGCAAGGTAGATTCCTTTGATGCCGTCCAGATTAATCCGCATCGTTCAGCACCTCCAAAAGTTCTCGTAGTAACTCTTGATCAAAGCCGCTACCAATCACCAATTTATATTCGCGAAGGTGGAGATCGATGGTGGAGGAAGGAAGCGTCACAGCCACAGAGGACCAAGTAATTTCCTGTTCTACAAAATCACTTCTTTTAATGTCTTCAGGAAATAACCGCTTACGTGCATTCATGAATTGATCATACGAAAACTGATCCTGTTTTCTGACCCACTCCGCTATCGTTTCCCCGCTGTGCCGCCAGTCCTCGATGATTCGAATCCATTCTTGATCTATTTCGCTGAGAAAAGCCGAAGGCTCTTCAGTCGTTGGTTTCATATTCTCAACTTCCTTTCA
>NZ_BRCD01000068.1:0-1861 GCF_023707945.1 Sporosarcina sp. NCCP-2331 | reverse complement strand
GCACACAGCGTTTAATGTGAAATAAGTCAAGCCTCACATTTTACGTATTTTGACCGCACGAAACCAAAGCTTCAAAGTCCCATTTTTTTGAAACTCAACAATCACAGAACTTCTATTTGGGCGTCTTTCCGTAGCGGGAAAGGTCTTGTATTTTCATTCCACAGGGATACATCCTATTGAATTCAAACTCTGTTCTTTCACGTTTTATCCGTATTTGTGGAACAAGACCCATAACGCTGTGTGACGAGGTCCAGATGGCCTCAGGCACCTCTTCCTATGTGGCCTCCGCTCCGGAAAGACGCCTATTTTTATTTACCGTGACCAATCAACGAGTAGCGGGTATTGCTTGGATTACTGGATGACAAACCGATTGTAAAACAGTGCTTGTTTTTCTCGATTACGCAGCTTTCCGGCGATCACTTTCTGCAGCACGTAGTCCGGCTGCTGACTCTGATAAAGCGTCTGGTGTTTTCGCATGGCATAAGCAAGACGAAGGATTCGATTGCCGATCGCAATGAAGGCTTGGCCCGTCAACTTTCCCCGTTCCTTCAGCCGTTGGTAATGCCCATTCATTTCAGGATTGAAGAGGGCGGTACACTTGCCTGCCTGATAGACCACGCTCCGAAACGGAGCCCGTCCCTGTTTGGAGATCGCAAAGTGACTGGCTGCCTTGCCCCCTGACTGCCTAACGACGGGATTGGTGCCGGCCATTTTGATGAGCTGACTCGCATTGGTGAAAGCCTCCAGATCCCCCATCTCCGCCGTCAGCTCCGCCGCAAGGGTCACTCCAATACCCGGGATGCTTAGCAGGATACCCCCGTCGGTCAGAAGAAGCAGTCGTTCGATTACTTCCTCCAGCTCCGCAATCTGACGACGGATGAGTTCGTATTCTTCCAGCTTCAATCGGAGGAGAAGCAGCTCACTGGTCAACGCTTGCTTCGGCTTGGAGATGCTTTCTTCGGCATAGGTCAACAGCCGTTCAATGGCTGTCTGGCGCAATTTCAGATTGTGTGTCTTCGACAGGCTTCTCAGCCCTTCCTGCCCCAATGCCAGAATATCCGAAGGATGTGGGTAGTGCTTCATCAAGAAGAGAGAGGTTTTGGATGTGAACTCATCGAACACCTTGACGAGCTGGTTCTTTCCATTCTTCCGCACATTTCTGCCCTGGAACTCCCGGAAGATATGGTCCATGTAGAGCCGCATCCGGTTGATACAACGGGTCTGTTCGTCCACCATCCTCCGTCTCGCACGAGTCAGCATCTGCAACTGTTCCAGATCTACTCGCTTCTTACGGCTGGTTTCTCCGTGTCCTTGCAGGAGGGTCTGCACAATGGCATTCAGGTCCACCCGATCGGTCTTCGAGTAATTCAACAGCTTTCTCCGTTCCTCCGCAGTGGTCGCTGCATTCACCACACGAACCAGGTAGCCTTCTTCATCGCACACCCGCACCAAATCCTCATAATAATGGGCCGTGGTCTCAATCCCTAAGATCACATCCGTTAACTGGTAGGCTTCACGGGCCCGGTCAATCTCCGTCTTTAATATCTGGAACCCTGTGGTGGACCCATCAAATTCAAAAGGTCCCTTCAAAATATCCCCATAGATCGTACAGACAATAGCTGTATTCACATATTTCGCTGCATCTACCGCGACGATACAATAGTGATCCGCCTCTTGACTACGCATGAGACGGCTCCAATTACTTCCGTTTCTCCCTTGAATATGGTTTAATGTCGGTATAACCATTGTTTTCATCTCCTCTTTAGTGGGGGGTAGGGAAGTTCTGTGATTGGTACTCTCCTATACCCTGAAAACAATGGTTTCTTTGCGTTTCGGTCTATCTATTTAATATAATAGGCAC
>NZ_BRCD01000067.1:0-1904 GCF_023707945.1 Sporosarcina sp. NCCP-2331 | reverse complement strand
CAGGCACCCTAATTAGTTTTACGGAATTAAAGGTATGACTGTAAGCCATAATGGTGCCTGTGCGCAAAACAACTTCGGAACAATTCGGAATAGTGTCTGAATTGCGCGGCGCACAGGCACCTTAATTATGCCAATTCCCCCCCTATATGAACTACGGGCACTAATCTGTGTAAATGATCAGTGCCCGTTATATTCCCCAATATATTGAATCGTTTCTAAAAACAATTCTTTTAGCAGCTTTAGATCAGTAACAGATTGAATCATTGCCTGTATATACTTTTCCCTCTCCAGTGTTTCATACGCCCACTCAATTCCTCGATCCATTGCGTAAGCATATAGGAAAATCCGGATAGTCCTGCCATTTCCTTCACGAAAAGGATGCAACATATTTAATTCTGTCTTAAAATATGCTAAACGATCCGCAGCTTCATTCAATGAATTCCAGAGAGGCTCTTCATTTAACTCCATAAACAAGTCACTTGCATAGCTATTCAAAAATTGAACTTGGCAGAAACGAGTAGCGCCTTTCATAAGCTGAACATCCCTAAATTTTCCTGCAAACGGATAGATATCTTGAAATAGGTAATAATGCAGGTCATGAAACTCTTTCAAGGTAAATGATCCAAATATAAAGTCGTTTTGTTCTAGCGCCATTGCACGGAGAGAAAATGCCAATGCTTCTGCTCTTTCAAGTTCTTCACGGGAATCAATCCCCAATAAATTATATTTTAATAGATAATCATCATTTTCTTTTTCATTATACTTTCCCATGTCGCAATATATCCTTAATTAAATTAGGGGTAATTAAGGTCTTTGTATTTACGAGCTCTAATACTTTTTCCTGTACTTCAGGAGAAAGACTTAAGTTTTCCAGATGAAGATTATGCATTACTCTTCTAAATTCTTTTGATTCCAGATTCAATGCCTTCATGTAAACAACTCCTTTATCAGTACAATCTTACCTTATATTATACCGTATCGCGTGCCTGTGTGTCACACACAGGCACCACAATTACTTCAGTCCAACTCCACCACCGCAAAATCCGCAATCTGCATATAGCCGATTTCCTGATAGATTTTATTCGCTGTGGCGTTTGCCAGGTCCGTAAACAGTAAGCAGAATTGAAATTCCTTCATCAGTTCCTCAGAAACCTTTGCGACCATCGTCCGGCCATAGCCTTTTCTGCGTTCCTGCCTAGGTGTGAAAACCATCGAAACAGTGACTCCGCGCTCGGTTGGACGTGCTTTTTTCATCATCGAGACAACTTTCCCTTCATTCTCCCAAACGAATACTTCCTGCCTGTCGATGAACGAGGCGACTTCCTCACGCACCGCGTCCTTAGGGGTCAACGGCAATCCAGCCTCTTTCTCAAACAGCATCAGCCAGGCCGCAATCCGCAGCGCGTCTTTTTTCGTCGCCAGCCGCCAATTTCCCGGACTGTCTTCCAGCGCCGAATTAACCGCATCAAGCCGGTACACACCCTCATCAATTTCTACTTGAAAGCCGCGGCCTGTCTCCGCCTTCCACTTCTCTGCGAATGAAATCGCCCACTCTTTTCTGCTGATCACCGTCGGGATGGAAATGGATTGTTCAGCGAGCAATCGTACTGTCTGTCCCAAAATTTCATCCGCCTTTTCTGGATGGTTGACGATTATATTCAGCGGATAAGGCGGCGTCATCTGCAGCAGGGCGGCAATTTCTCCATCCTCTTCTACAGCCGCCATAAACGGATTGTCATAACTGCCGGCTTTGATCGCTTCCATTATGCCGTAGAACAGGCTGAAAGTATCTTCGTGCTGTGTCAAAATAGGTTTTGCTTTCAATGAAAATTGCTGTGGGTCCGTGTACGTTACGAATTCCATTGCTCTGTCTCCAATCCAAATAAGTCTTCTGTTTGTCAACA
>NZ_BRCD01000066.1:0-2004 GCF_023707945.1 Sporosarcina sp. NCCP-2331 | reverse complement strand
TAGCACAGTGGTAATATGTCAAGCACAAAAATCGCGTGAATTGGAAATTTAATCGGATCAGATTCCAAAATCCCTGATTTTCAGGTATACCAAATAAACCTCTCATTTTCACGCTTTAAAAAAAGAAGAAAATGGAAGGCGATGTTCAAGAAAGGATGTGAGTGAGGAATTTTATCCTCGCCTTTCTGGTGGTATGTATAGCTGATTCGTGCGTAGTAGCGAATGCACGAGGCGTACAAGTTTTCTAGCGGTTAGGACGAGAGCACGTTTGTGTTGATGCTTAGTGACTTCATTGTATTTCTTTTGATAAAAAGCTTTATATTCAGTGTCGTACTTGCGTATGGCGTCTGCAGCTTGAACAAGATAGTAACGTAAATACTTATTGCCCGTTCTCATTCGACTGGTATTTTCAGCTTCAAATTCGCCCGACTGATACTGCGTCCAAACGAGCCCTGCATATTTCGCTAATGCATGATGATCGTTAAAACGCTTAATATCACCAATTTCAGCGAGTAGGCCGGCCGCATACACGGGTCCGATGCCTTTTACAGACGTTAAGGTTTGTGTAATGCCTTTCATCATCCGGTCAATTTCTTGGTCAAGACGTTTCACTTGGCTTTCCATATGTCGTATCGTGCTTAAAACTACGGACAGCGAAAGATTGATTGGATCAGCCATCATCTTGTCCAATCGATAAGAATTGCGTGCGAGCTTTTGAAGATATTTCGCAATCTCTTCAGGTTCGGCAAAACGGTTTTTGCCTTTCTCCTGTAAGAACTCTATGAGTTCCTCGACTGGCATTTCTGCAATCGTTTCAGGATCTAATTCTTCCATCACAGCGACGCTTGTCGCACCAAATGTGTTGGAGAAAGGGTTATCTTGGCGTAAGCCGCTAAACTTTAAAAACACTTGATTCATCATGTACGTTTTATTGCGTGCAATTTCATGCATAAGATGAAACCGTGTTCGTGTTAAACGGCGCAGCGCATCATACTGTAGGGTTTCTTGCATTTCATGTGGCAGACGTCCAAAGCGTAAATGATCCGCAATTACCCAGGCATCAATTCGGTCGTTTTTCGGTAACGTATCGTAGCCCTTTTTAAAGCGAGATACCTTGCGTGCATTCAGCATATAGACCGCGCTTTGAAAGGTAGGTTCATACCCTTGTAATTCACTTTTTAAATAATGCGCAATATGCCAACTATATTGATCTGTGGCTTCAAGCCCAATTCTAATATGGTCACACTGACTTTTTTCCGCTGTTTTTAAAAGCTTTTGAAGTAAGGTATTCGCACCTTCTGTATCATTGGAAACAGAAAAATCAGCTAGTGTGTGCCCCTCGCCATGCATGAAATGGACATGATGGGAGCGTAAACTCACGTCGATACCGACTAGCATTTGTGACATGCCAATCACCTCCTCAGGTGGTAGTTAATCAAGATTGTCTCAGACCTGGGTGCCCAGTCGAATCATCGATGTCTGCCTCGTTATTAGCAATCAAAGGGAAGAAGACCAAAATGAGCGCTACACTCTCTTCTTCACCCACGTCGCAGCCAGTGGTTAGACCTTCAATAATGAACGATGGGTAGCAGGCTAATTAAGCAGTACACCGAAGTGTCCGCAAGGAGGAAAAGCTATTTCCTGCGTCAATCTTGTCCGTTCCATTGTCTCACGGGCACGGTCTGAGAGAAATAAAAGCTGAAATAAAAAAGGACGAAGTACTGAAATGGAGCCTCCTCCATCCTCCGTCCAAACTATATGAAATTAGGCAATCCAAATAAGCAGGTAAGCACCTGTAAGCAAGTTTTATTTTGAACAACATATAACTGGTGATTTATCCAATTAGCCTCCTCAGTAAAACAGGGGTCAAACAGGTAAAACATAAAGGGGTGAGGAAGCCAAAAGGCAACCATCTCCTATAGGAATTCCAACAGATCCTCCAGCTGTCCGGATCAACTGGAAATTCTATCGGAAAGAGCTCTTACTACTAATATACGAGGAGGA
>NZ_BRCD01000065.1:0-2195 GCF_023707945.1 Sporosarcina sp. NCCP-2331 | reverse complement strand
ACCCGATTACGTCAGCTTTTTTATAATTCCCTCATATCCAGGATATTGTGACAGCAGTTCTTCTTCCTCAAACAGTTCGAAATCTGCGAAATCAAACCCTGGAGAGACCATGCATCCTACCAATGAAAAGGTGTTTTGCTCTTTGACTGATGATCCAAATATCGTATGTTTTGGGACATTAAATTGCGGCACCTCTCCATTACGAATATCCAATCCAAGCTGTACTTCTTCATATAATCCTTGCGGCGTAATCATATGAACAGTAAGCGAACTTCCGCCGTGGAAATACCAAATTTCATCCGATTGAAGACGGTGAAAATGAGATACATCCTGTGAGCGTAGTAAAAAGTAGATACTGGTGTAAAGCGGACGTACACCCTGCGTTTGCTGAGTAGTCAATTGCGATTGATAAGTGGACTTATAGAATCCGCCTTCCGGATGCGGCTGTAAATCCAAATACTGAATCCATTCGAGTGCGTTCATTCGGATCACTCCTCACTAATTTATTTCGTTAGTATAACAGGTTTCTCAGCCCTGCGGTTCACGAAGTAGATACTGATTCCCACTAACACTAATCCAATCAGTAATTTGTACGTCACTGGCTCGTTTAAAAATATCATACTGATGAATACAGAAATCACGGGCACTAGGAACGTATACACGCCGACTTTACTGGCCTCTCCAGCGTTGACGTGGCTGTAGTAGATCACATAAGCTACTGGAATCCCCATCGTACCGCCAAAACCAAGGCCGAATACATACAGACCATTCCATTCAATCGCAGACCAACTTTCCGTCAGCGATCCTGCCGTCAGAAGAACGATGCCGCCAATCGTAAACTGCATCGCCACCATCCAGTACGCATCAATTTCATGGCTGACCTTTTTGACATATACGACACCGAGTGCCCAGAAAAATGCTGTCAGCAGGCCTAAAAGAACGCCAATCACCGACACATGCGTTGTTAATCCATCCAGGCCAACCACCACAATCCCAATGAAACCGACAATCAAGCCTGCCAGTTTAACGGGCGTCATCTGCTCACCGAGCCACATCCATGCAAAGACACCGAGAAGCACCGGCTGAAAATAGACAAGGACCGAAAACAGACCGCCGGGTAAATAGCCCAGGCCGATTGTATGCAGTCCGAAAAAAAGCACTGTATTGAACAATGCAGAGATACAATATTTCCACCAGTGCTGACGCCACATTAACCGGCGGCGCTTCTTCCATATAATAAGCGCAACCAGACATCCGCCAAGCAAAGCGCGCATGCCTGAAAACAGCAGAGGCGGTGCATAGACGGCAGAGGCTTTATAGATCGGCCAGCTGATTCCCCAAATCACAACCAGACATATCAGAGCAGCCGTTGATTTCGTGAATCGCTTATTCAACGCCCCATCCTTCCCTCACGTATTATCTCCTTCTGATCATTCTATTCTTCTGACCGGGCTCATGACTCAAACCATGTTGAGGGTTTTCTTTTGGTGCAAAATTCATTATGATTACTTACGGAGGCGATGTTGAATGAAAAAATTGATGATGTTGATAATAGCGGCTGCCATGCTCGCAGCCTGCAGCAATGAAGAGAAAAATGAACCTGCAGCAGAACAGCAGCAGGATGCCGTGAAAGATCAGGCAGAGGTAGGAATGGAAGAAGGTCTGAAAGCAGGTACAGTAGAACAGGATTATGCGGCTCTTTCGCAAGATGAAGTGCCTGTTAACTCGAAAGTGAAATATATTGGCACGGTGACAGCATATGAAGACGGAAAAATGGAAGTACAAGGTGAATCTGCAGATGAAATCGTACGTGTGGACGATATCCGAATCAGCGAACGCACAGAAATTGCTGAAGGTACTGAAGTGATTGTGTACGGGAGCTATAACGGAAAAAATGATGACGGTGTACCAGTCATCAAAGGGATTTTTATCGACGCGGACTGAGACTTCATGCAAGCCAGAGATTTTATCCCGTCGGACTACGGGTATAATTTTCAACAAAATTCGTAAGGTGGCATACAACTGTATGTCGCCTTTTTTGAGAAGAGGAGATTGAGTGCAGCGAAAACTGATGGATTACTCCGCATTAATTAGGGGTTACTGAATAACCCGAAAATCCTTATAAATAAAGGATTTTGATACCTTTTGTCGAAAAAAGGTGCAACGTCATAAAACGAAAATTACTTGAAACTTGC
>NZ_BRCD01000064.1:0-2351 GCF_023707945.1 Sporosarcina sp. NCCP-2331 | reverse complement strand
GTAAGCCCGTAATCAAACAACGCATATATTTTCAAGGCACCTCCCGGTATGATCAAGATATCATTTGATCTAGGAGGTGCTTTTCATGCCGATAACAAAACCATTAACGATTGTCCCCGTTACCTTACACCCTATCTCTTCTCCCAGCCTTCCGGCTGCCACTGCCAGCAATTCACCAGGTGCTTGTTCCATCAAGGTGGCAAATGCCGAAATTTATTTCCATAATGGCGTCGAAGAGCGCATCATCCGAGCCGTCATGAGGGAGTTGATGCATTCATGAAGCAAGATTATACGGATGTGCAGAATATCTATATTGTCTGCGGAAAGACCGACATGCGAAAGGGCATCGATGGACTAGCGACATTGGTCCAGGATTCCTTCGAACTGGATCCCTACAGCGACTCGATCTTTTTGTTCGCCGGTTGGAAGAAGGATCGTTATAAGTGTCTCTATTTTGACGGTGATGGGTTTGCGATGTTGTACAAGCGATTAGATTCTGGCAAGCTGCAATGGCCCCGAAGTGAATCTGAGGTGAAGAATCTGTCACAACAGGAACTCCGCTGGTTGCTTGAAGGGCTGTCTATACAACAGCCCAAAGCGATTCCGCCGTCTGCAAAAGGCGCTTTTTAAAAATAGCTATTCAGGTCCTGCGAAATCCGGTATACTACTCACAACGAGCAGGAAAGCGGTGAAGGAAATGGCCAAGCGTTCAGCAGAAGAATCTTTGGAAAAAGTCATTGCGCTATTGGAAGAGCAATTGGCGTATTCCAATGAGCAAAATGAAAAGCTGTCCCGACAGGTAGAGACGTTGACTCAACAGGTACAGTATTTGACCAAGCAATTATTCGGCTCTAAAACCGAGAAATCTAAATATCAAGTGCCCGACGGGCAAGGATCCTTATTCGATGAGGACGAGAACCCTTTTCTCGATTCTGAGCAGACAGAAGAACAAAGCCAACAGATGATTTCTTATACTGTTGTCCGAAAACGCCCGAAGAAACGAAATGATCTATTTGATGAAAGAGTTCCCACGGAAGTCATTCATCATCACCCCGATCAGTTGGAATGTGGCTGTTGCTTACAACGCCTAACGGAAATCGGGCAAGGGCAGGTCGTTCGAGAAGAGGCGGAATTCATTCCGGCCAGTCTGAAACGTATTCAGCACGTAGAGCATACCTACGAATGTACACACTGCAAGGCAGATTCGAATGCTTCCTCCATGATTGTTAGAGGAAAGGCCCCGCAGCCTGCCATTCAAAGAAGTGTCGCCGGGCCGAGTGTCTTGGCCCACGTCATTTACCAGAAGTTCACGCAATATCTTCCTCTTTACCGACAGGTAAAGGAATGGGCACGTCATGGACTCAAAGCGAATGACAAAAATCTGTCCAACTGGGTCATCCGTGCAACCGAAGACTGGTTAGCTCCGCTATACGAGCGAATGAAAGAACTGTTAGCTTGTCGGAACGTCCTGCATGTGGATGAAACCTCAGCTCAGGTCCTTTTTCGCACGGATGGTAAACCGGCTCAAAGCAAGGCGTATAATTGGGTGTGCAAAACGATTCCCTGCCAAGGTCCTGTCATGGTGCTCTTCCAAAGCTCCCTGTCGCGTTCCCGTGCGGTACTCACGTCCTTTATTCAAGGGTTTCGGGGAACCATTATTTGCGATGGGTATTCAGCTTACGATAAGCTGCCGGATATTCAATTCGCCAACTGCTGGGCGCACGTCCGCAGATATTGGCTGAAAGCCAACTCCAAGAACGGACAGATTGGCGTAGATTTCTGTAACCAGCTCTATGCACTGGAACGGCAGTTTCGTGAATTACAGCCAGGGAAACGCCGTCGAATGCGGAAAAAGTATTCCAAGCCGATCGTGAAGAAATTCTTCAAATGGATTGAGGAAAGTCCTTTTTACGGGACGAACGCGCTGGCAACAGCGGCAGAATATACGCTGAAGCGAAAAAAAGAACTTCAGCTTTTCTTAACCGACGGTCGCCTGGAGATCGATAACAATCCGGCAGAAAACGCCATCCGTCCGAATGTGATCGGACGAAAAAACTGGCTGTTCTCGGTCAGCGAAGCGGGCGCGAGAGCGAACGCCATCTGTCTCAGCCTGGCAGAGACCGCCAAATTACATGGAATCGATTTCTATGCATATTTACAAAAGGTGTTTACTGAACTGCCGAATCTGGAATTCAGACAGGATCCTTCACGACTGGATGACTATCTGCCGTGGTCTTCACAGATTCAGCTGGAATGTAAAAAATAATAGCCCGTTGCTTCAAAAGCTTGAAGCATTCGGGCTATTTGTGCGGCGTACCGAAAAGGTGCGCTTTTTTATATTACGGGCTTAC
>NZ_BRCD01000063.1:0-2641 GCF_023707945.1 Sporosarcina sp. NCCP-2331 | reverse complement strand
CGTAGCAATAGGTAAGCCTTTGAGGTAATCGCCAGCTTTTCCCCTGCTCCACACCGAACGTGCTAGTTTCCCAGCATTCGGCGCTCCATCTAACGATGTGTACTAGATTATAAGTTCTTCGTTATCTTTTGACGTGAGATTATATTACCGTTTCAAGCCCACATTCCATTCGGTATTGGTTTAGTTTTTTAATCATTGAAGAAGTAAAACCATACTTACGTATTTCTGATGTGATAGTTTCTGTATCTTTACGATGGACTAGCCGATGGATATCTTCATGAAGGATACGAAGATTTCGAAATTCGTCAGTCCCACCCAAATGCTTTGGTACGTAGTGGTGGCAGTGAACTTCATTGGCTGTTAAATCCCAACCCGTGAGTTCACATTTTCCCATTTTCATACTGTAACGGCTAATGCGATTATCCATATATTCAACCGTCCGGTTGGGAAGAAATGACTTCATTAAACCACCGATTCCCAAACGTACATCTGGATTTAGATTATCGTAAATTTTCGTTCTGCCTTCCTCCGTGAAGAGGGATAAAGATGGACTAAAGTTCATCGTGTTTACAGTCCGTACATCCGCAATCGGAAATAGGTGGACTCCCGCAATTTCAAAAGTTTTAGATCTTGTGCTATAGAACTTTTTATAGGTCATACTGGGATTGATCGGGTGTCCGTATTTCCCTACAGGACGAAGGCGATTATACAGAAAGGCTTTTAATTCGTAGGCAAGACGTGAGAATTCTAGATTGACATGTGTAGCTCCATTAAAATAATTGTGAATACCTAAAACAAAACTATTAAAGCGTAAAACATTTTGAGTGGTAGGGGAGGCTTTTATCCGTAAGATATGGACTTTAGCTTGTTCTTTAAGTTTTTCCCGTTTTTTCCGTTTAATGCCCGTATGGGCAACTCTCTTGTTTCTCTTCTTATTCGCTTTAATTGTAAAACCTAAGAATTCAGATTTCCTTTTCCGCAAGTTCACAATTTGTGACTTGTCTGGTGAAATGTCTAGTTTTAAACGTTCTTTGAGATACAATTTAACTGCATGGTACCATTTGTGAGCTGTCTTTCCATCGCGACAGAGAATTTTAAAATCATCGGCATAGCGTACGAGGTACCCTTCTTTAAGAGCTGTGCGTTTCTTGGCGCCCACTTTTCCTTCTCTTGATTTATAGTTTTTCGAGAGAGGAAAGAGCTCCCATTGACCCGCAACCCATTGGTCAAGGTCGTTAAGCACAACGTTCGATAGTAAAGTCGATAAAATCCCGCCTTGAGGAACACCTTTAGATGGGACCCCTTCTTTATCAATCTCCGCTTTCAACATTTTGGATATACAAGCCAATACTTTTCTATCCTTAATGCCTAGATTCCATAATTGTTTGATAAGAAGTTTATGATTTACATTATCGAAGAACCCTTTGATGTCAACATCCACTACATAATGCAAATGAGCAGTATTGACTAAATGTTGGACTCTCGCCATGGCATGACGAGTAGACCTTAACGGTCTAAATCCATAGCTGTGTTTGTAGAAATGAGCTTCAGCAATTGGCTCAAGAACCTGTTTAAAACATTGTTGAATGATGCGGTCAAGCATGCATGGAATTCCAAGAGGTCTAAATTGACCGTTATCCTTTTCAATCCATTTTCTTCTGACTTTCTTAGGTTGGTAATTCTCCAGTTTTGTTTGGATGGTTTTCACTAATTCACTTTCCGAAAGCACTTTGATATCTTTGATGGTTTTTCCATCAGTACCAGGGGTCTTAGACCCTTTATTGGATTTAATCGTACGATAAGCTAGAAGGATGTTCTCTCTAGAGATGATAATCTCGTAGAGACGATTGAACGTTTCCTTTTGACTAGCTCTTTCGTATAAATCCGTGAAGATTCCCGTCATATTGTAGTAATCCCAATATCTCAAAGTTGACACTGTGGCACCCCTCCTTATGAGTGATGTTCCCACATTCCTACCCGATCGGTGTCATTCACGTGAAGAAAATAATCGTTCTATTTCGTTAGACTTGGGGCTGTTCCTCCACTTCTATTACGGAAGTTTCTTAGGTCATACCCCTACCTTCCCAAGAGCAAATGTATTTCGGCTTTGACCTTATAACAACCGTTTTGGATGACAGTCCTTGTTTCAACGTCTCTTGTTTCCCAAGTACCTTACAACGTAGCTATCCGTTCTAGACGTAGGTGCTTCCTGTAAGCCTGTGAGCAAGATACTGCCGTTGTTCAGTATAGCGTATTTCAGAGGGCCAAATTTTACTTTACACCACTCACCCCATCGTAGGATGGGCCATAGCTTTCACTATGTTCAATCTATAGACCCTTAATTTCAGAAGTTCGTCAGTTCCTTTAGAGGGGAACATACTCACCTTATCTAGTTTTTCAGCCATCCGGCATATCAGTTGGCATACCTTTTCCTTAGAATGGCTTCAGCCTTCTTTCTGCCGACTCTACCTGTGCTTCGAACCCCATGAACTGTCTTTCATGACGCACGCAGGAGTATCGATGGGATAGTTTTAGAAAACATGGTTTCATCGTTCCTATCCTTAATTGTAAAGTTGAAGCTAATTTATTAACTTCCTGTGTTTTCACGCTGAAAGCGTTTATCACAGAACTTGTCGCGCTG
>NZ_BRCD01000062.1:0-2929 GCF_023707945.1 Sporosarcina sp. NCCP-2331 | reverse complement strand
GGTTAAGTCCTCGATCGATTAGTATCTGTCAGCTGCATGCGTCGCCGCACTTCCACCCCAGACCTATCCACCTCATCATCTTTGAGGGATCTTACTTACTTGCGTAATGGGAAATCTCATCTTGAAGGGGGCTTCATGCTTAGATGCTTTCAGCATTTATCCCGTCCATACATAGCTACCCAGCGATGCCTTTGGCAAGACAACTGGTACACCAGCGGTATGTCCATCCCGGTCCTCTCGTACTAAGGACAGCTCTTCTCAAATTTCCTGCGCCCGCGACGGATAGGGACCGAACTGTCTCACGACGTTCTGAACCCAGCTCGCGTGCCGCTTTAATGGGCGAACAGCCCAACCCTTGGGACCGACTACAGCCCCAGGATGCGACGAGCCGACATCGAGGTGCCAAACCTCCCCGTCGATGTGGACTCTTGGGGGAGATAAGCCTGTTATCCCCGGGGTAGCTTTTATCCGTTGAGCGATGGCCCTTCCATGCGGAACCACCGGATCACTAAGCCCGTCTTTCGACCCTGCTCGACTTGTAGGTCTCGCAGTCAAGCTCCCTTATGCCTTTGCACTCTACGAATGATGTCCAACCATTCTGAGGGAACCTTTGGGCGCCTCCGTTACTCTTTAGGAGGCGACCGCCCCAGTCAAACTGCCCACCTGACACTGTCTCCTGCCCGGATCACGGGCAAGGGTTAGAAGTCCAATACAGCCAGGGTAGTATCCCACCAATGCCTCCTCCGAAGCTGGCGCTCCGGAATCCAAGGCTCCTACCTATCCTGTACAGGCTGCACCGGAATTCAATATCAGGCTACAGTAAAGCTCCACGGGGTCTTTCCGTCCTGTCGCGGGTAATGCGCATCTTCACGCATATTATAATTTCACCGAGTCTCTCGTTGAGACAGTGCCCAGATCGTTACGCCTTTCGTGCGGGTCGGAACTTACCCGACAAGGAATTTCGCTACCTTAGGACCGTTATAGTTACGGCCGCCGTTTACTGGGGCTTCAATTCAGAGCTTCGCTTGCGCTAACCCCTCCTCTTAACCTTCCAGCACCGGGCAGGCGTCAGCCCCTATACGTCATCTTACGATTTTGCAGAGACCTGTGTTTTTGCTAAACAGTCGCCTGGGCCTATTCACTGCGGCTCTCTCGGGCTATTCACCCTACCAGAGCACCCCTTCTCCCGAAGTTACGGGGTCATTTTGCCGAGTTCCTTAACGAGAGTTCTCTCGATCACCTTAGGATTCTCTCCTCGCCTACCTGTGTCGGTTTGCGGTACAGGCACCTCCCGCCTCGCTAGAGGCTTTTCTTGGCAGTGTGAAATCAGGGACTCCGGAGACAATTCTCCTTGCCATCACAGCCCAGTGTTATATGAAAACGGGATTTGCCTCGTTTTCCACCTCACTGCTTAGACACACAACCAACTGTGTGCTCACCCTATCCTACTGCGTCCCCCCATTACTCAAACGGCGGGGAGGTGGTACAGGAATATCAACCTGTTGTCCATCGTCTACGCCTATCGGCCTCGACTTAGGTCCTGACTAACCCTGAGCGGACGAGCCTTCCTCAGGAAACCTTGGGCATTCGGTGGAAGGGATTCTCACCCTTCTTTCGCTACTCATACCGGCATTCTCACTTCCAAGCGCTCCACCAGTCCTTCCGGTCTAGCTTCGACGCCCTTGGAACGCTCTCCTACCATTGATCCGAAGATCAATCCACAGTTTCGGTGATCTGTTTAGCCCCGGTACATTTTCGGCGCAGCGCCACTCGACCAGTGAGCTATTACGCACTCTTTAAATGATGGCTGCTTCTAAGCCAACATCCTGGTTGTCTGGGCAACGCCACATCCTTTTCCACTTAACAGATACTTGGGGACCTTAACTGGTGGTCTGGGCTGTTTCCCTCTCGACAATGGATCTTATCACCCACTGTCTGACTCCCAAACATAAATCATCGGCATTCGGAGTTTGTCTGAATTCGGTAACCCGGGATGGGCCCCTCGTCCAAACAGTGCTCTACCTCCGAGATTCTATCGTTTGAGGCTAGCCCTAAAGCTATTTCGGAGAGAACCAGCTATCTCCAGGTTCGATTGGAATTTCACCGCTACCCACACCTCATCCCCGCATTTTTCAACATACGTGGGTTCGGGCCTCCAGTCAGTGTTACCTGACCTTCACCCTGGACATGGGTAGATCACCTGGTTTCGGGTCTACGACCCCATACTCATTCGCCCTATTCAGACTCGCTTTCGCTGCGGCTCCGCTTTCTCAGCTTAACCTTGCATGGAATCGTAACTCGCCGGTTCATTCTACAAAAGGCACGCCATCACTCATTAACGAGCTCTGACAATTTGTAAGCGCACGGTTTCAGGATCTATTTCACTCCCCTTCCGGGGTGCTTTTCACCTTTCCCTCACGGTACTGGTTCACTATCGGTCACTAGGGAGTATTTAGCCTTGGGAGATGGTCCTCCCGGATTCCGACGGAATTTCACGTGTTCCGCCGTACTCAGGATCCACTCTGGAGGGAATGTGCTTTCGACTACGGGGCTGTTACCCACTGCGGCGGACCTTTCCAGATCGCTTCGTCTAACGCATTCCTTTGTAACTCCGTATAGAGTGTCCTACAACCCCAAGAAGCAAGCTTCTTGGTTTGGGCTCTTCCCGTTTCGCTCGCCGCTACTAAGGGAATCGATGTTTCTTTCTCTTCCTCCGGGTACTTAGATGTTTCAGTTCTCCGGGTGTGCCACGATTACGCTATGTATTCACGTAAACGTACTGTTCTATTAAAAACAGTGGGTTTCCCCATTCGGAAATCTTCGGATCAAAGCTCACTTACAGCTCCCCGAAGCATATCGGTGTTAGTGCCGTCCTTCATCGGCTCCTAGTGCCAAGGCATCCGCCGTGCGCCCTTTCTAACTTAACCTA
>NZ_BRCD01000061.1:0-3173 GCF_023707945.1 Sporosarcina sp. NCCP-2331 | reverse complement strand
AGCGTCCACAGTACCGTACAGGTAGCTAAAGCGTACGGTATACCGCGCCATAAGTTCGGATTGGAAACATCCAACATGAACTTGGAACAAATGAACCTTGACTACTTAATCAATACATTGAGTCCGTACTTGGAAAGTTTCACGGCTGAATTGAATTTCAAGTGTATTCCTGATGCGGATATTACAACAAAGCGCTATTGGTTTGATACGGACAATCAGCGGATCATCGACGCGGAGACAAAAAGCAAGATTATCAAAGAGGATTTAGCAGGTGGTCTAATCAGCCTGAATGAAGCGCGTCGCCGTAAAGGATACCCGCCCATTGAGAGTGATATGGGTGATAAGCACTTAATCTCTCTAAACTTCACAACGCTTGAAATGATTGAAGAGTATCAGATGGCGAAAGCTAAAAATATGCCTGTACCGAAAGGAGGTGAGGACAATGGCGAATGAGAAACAGCTGCCTGAAACGCGCGGTCTGGAACAATCCACAATCGAATTACGAGAATCAGAAGACGGTAAGCGAACCCTCACCGGATACGCATTGAAGTGGGAAATGAAATCGCATCCGCTCGGTTTCATGGGGGAATTTCGCGAACAGTTTCAACGAGGGGCGTTTACCGAGACTTTGCAAAAGGACGATCAGCGCGCTTTATGGTCACATGACACATCAAAGGTATTAGGTCGTACAGGAAATGGCACTCTCCGTCTTTTTGAAGATGATATTGGTTTGCGATTTGAGTTGGATCTTCCGAATACTACACTTGGCAATGACACCTACGAAACTATTAAACGCGGTGATGTGGATGGTGTAAGTTTTGGATTTATGGCCCGCAGGCAAGAATGGGATGAAACAGACGATAACTCTGTTATTCGGACTATTACGGACGCTGCACTTTTGGAAATCAGTCCAGTTGCCTGGCCTGCATATCCGGACAGCGGAGTAGCCGCTCGCGGCAATGATCCGTACAAGCAATATGTAAATGAGCAAGAGGCGCGACAAAAACTAATTCTAGAAACGTACCTATAAGGAGGAATTTTATAATGAAACGATTACAAGAAATCGAAGCACGTAAAGCGGAAATCCGCAAGATGTTGGAAGGAAATGAAGATGTTGATGTAAAAGCATTGACTGAAGAAGTTCGGAAGTTAAATGAAGAAAAAGAAAAGATTGAAGCGCGCGAAAACCTGAAGAAGAATCTAGGCACGGAGCCAGAAGGTGCGAATAAACAACCTAATAAAAAACCTGAAGAAGATACTGAATCTCGCTCAATGCAAACAGCAACCTTGCCGGAACGCGGCGTGGTAGACAATACTCCGGTAATGTCGCAAGAAAGCCGCGATTTCCAAACGTATTTAGAGACGCGCGCCGCGGACATTCAAGGCGGAAGTTTAAAGACTGATTCTGGTTTCGTGGTGATTCCAGAAGAAATTGTAAATGACATCATGAAACTGAAAGAAATGGAATACAATTTGGACAAATATGTAACGATCAAACCGGTAAAGAATGGATCAGGTAAATACCCGGTAGTCCGAACGTCTGATGTTGCGGCACTTCCTGAAGTCGCTGAACTTGCAGAGAACCCAGAGCTTGCTGTAAAGCCGTTCTTCATGCTTGGTTATGACATCAAGACATACCGTGGTTATTTCCTTATTTCGAAGGAAGCTATTGAAGATGCTCAAGTTGACGTACTGGCTGAGCTGAAAACTTGGTTGGCGCGTACGATCGCAGCTACTCGTAACGCGGCGATTTTGAAAGTCTTGAAAGATGGTGGGAAGGGCGAAGATGGAGCGTCTACTAAGTTTGAAACAAAAGACGCAACAGGTATTGACGGTCTGAAAGATGTTGTCAACAAGAACATCAAGCCAAACTACGAAAACAACTTAGCGATTATGTCGCAATCTGCGTACGCCGCACTCGACAAGTTAAAGGATGGAAACGGAAATTACTTGTTGCAAGCTGATGTCAAAGAAACAACCGCGAAACGTCTATTAGGTGCTCGTATTGAGGTGTTGCCGGATGAGATGCTTCCAGACAATGTAGATGCACACCAAATCATTCTTGGGAACATGAAAGATGGAATCGTGCTGTTCTCTCGTTCACAGTACCAAGCGCAGTGGACGGATTACATGCATTTCGGCGAAGCGCTAATGGTCGCGGTCCGTCAAGACGCTCGTATTCTTGATAAGAAATCAGTAATCATTGTCAACTTCACACCTGAAGCTGCTGTTGTTCCAGGAGTGTAATAGGAGGGATTTAGATGGATCTCGAACTATTAAAGAAACATTTGCGCGTAGATCATTCTTTCGAGGATGATCTTATCGTTGAATATCGAATGTGGGCTGAAGAAGAGATCAAAGACAGCGTAAGTACGGAACCGTTGCGTAATGAAGAGTTTTTTAAAGACAATCCGCATTTTAATTTAGCTGTCGCGTTGCAGACGGCTTTTTATTATGAGAACCGTTTAGGGATCAGCGAGCGGCGTTTGAATAACGCGATCAATGCCCCTAACGCAGTGTTGTCCGCAATTCAAAAATTACGGGGGAATTATTACTCTCTTCCAGTCGTAATTGAGGTGAGTCTATGATTCGCGAAATCGGAGAATTAAAGACCAGAATAACCTTTTATGAATTCGCGCCAAGTGACGGCCCGGAAGCCGGCGAGTCGGAAATCAGAAACTTGTACAGTTGCTGGGCAGCCGCGGACAAGGTGTGGATGCGGGATATTGAACAGGCGAAAGCAAATGGCACACTCGAAGATGTGACGCTTGTTATTCGTGATCCTCGCGGTGATTTTATTCCCGACAATCATCATTATGTCGGTATCGATGACGGTCGTTTTTTTGGCAAGAGGTATAATGTCAAGACCATTCAGCCCGACATGACGGATAAACGTTTTATGACGGTGATTGCGGGGTTGATTTCATGAGTGTAAAAATAACTGGATTGTCAAGGCTCATGAAAGATTTAGATGCTAAATACGGCCCGCGCACAATGCAGATGCTTACTGATAAAGCACTGCGAGCGGGCGCAGATGTATTTGTGAAAGAATTGCAATCGCAGTTTGAAACATTTAAAGATACTGGTGCTTCGTTGGACGAAATGACGCTGCATGGACCGCATGATTTAAACGGCGTGCGTACTATAACAGTCAAATGGAAAGGTCCAAAAAA
>NZ_BRCD01000060.1:0-4766 GCF_023707945.1 Sporosarcina sp. NCCP-2331 | reverse complement strand
AAAGCTCCAAAGAATTTTTACGAGAGCGTACAGGAGATGTGAGAGCCTTTAAAAGCGCTTTTAAGGATTTGGTGGACAAGGTAAGGGAGAAAATCACGGGAAGTGAATTTGAGAATATCCATAAGCGTGAATTGAGAAAAGAACGTGACCGTGGTTTGGAAAGGTGAGTGATGGCATGTCGAGAAGATACGGTTCTACTTGGAGGAAAATTCACGAATTGGGGAGCAGTGACGATGAATTAGACATCGCCTATGCGGAAATTCTTGCAACGGCAGTAAATTATCGAGTGGAAAAGGGGATCACTCAAAATGAACTTGCCAAAAGAAGTGGACTGACATCGAGCATGATTTCTAAAATCGAAAGTCAGCATAGTGTTCCAACCCTAAAAAGTTTTTTGAAATACATGCGCGGTCTTGATCTGGATTGGGCATTTGTAATTCGGAAGAAATGACTCCTGAAAAGGGGTCATTTTTTTACGTTTTAAGCGAAGCGAAAAACGGGTCTCTTCCCTCTTGATACTATACCTTACTATTCCTGCACTTGGAATGGTAAGGTTAGTAGGTCTTCGATCTTACTCCCCCAAGACTTAGACAGTTTCTGTGTGGAGTGATTTAAGGATACGATTAAAAAAAATGACTTGCCTCTTAAACTCTTAGAATGTTAAGGTTGAGTTACGACACAAAACCAAACAATTAAGAAGGGAGACAAGTCACTTTTTTTAAGTTTTAAAAAAACACTGTCTTGTGACTTTACACCAAATATGAAAAAAAATCAAGAGGGCGAACTCTCGAAATTACAGGTAAAAAACACCGAATTAGGAAAAGAAATATTCGAAAAATACGCGCCTAAAAAAGATTTGAACAGAAAAGCTGCTGATTATATGGAGAAACATGTTTCGGTGAAAACAATTAACCGATTTGAAACGTGTTCCAGTTGGTTTCAACATTTGACAAACAAAGAAATGAGTGTGAAGCGATTGCATAAAACGGATGCCTGTGGGAATCGGTTTTGTCCAATTTGTACGTGGAAAACGGCAAAAAAAGATGCCATTAAAATTTCGGTCATGATGGAAGCTTTAAAGGAAATTGAAAAGAAAGAGTTTTTATTCCTGACTTTGACTGCTCCAAATGTTAACGGCGAAGAGTTACGTGATGAGATTGATAGATTTAACCAAGGGGTTAATAAGTTATTTCAAAGAAGACATGTCAAACGCATTGTAAAAGGTTATATTCGCAAATTGGAAGTGACGACTGATCAAGAAAAACAGATTACTGAGGATTTGTACAAGCGTAAGAAGGAGTATTATGATCTGCGCGGGTTAAAAGTGGGCAATCCGAATCCGACATATAACACTTATCACCCTCATATGCACATTATTGTGGTGGTGAATAAAAGCTATTTTAATAAGCCTTCGGAATTCATTAGCAAGGCGGAATGGTTGGAGTTGTGGCGTTCTTGTATGAAGGATAATTCCATTACGCAAGTGGATGCACGGAAAGTTAGTTCAACCAATACGGGCAACTCTAATGCAGTTCTTGAAATCGCTAAGTATTCGGCAAAGGGTAGTGATCTCTATTATAGTGAAACAGTTTTCGATACCTTTTATTTAGCACTCAAACGACGTCAGTTGATTGTTTTTTCTGGCCTAATGAAAGACTATGTTAAAAAATTTAAGAATGGTGAGTTAGATAGATTTAAAAAAGAGAATGAAGATGAGTATACCCATTTGCTTCAATCAATTTGGAAAGGTTCGAATTACGGTAGCAAGTTACGCGAACTCACACCTGAAGAATTGGAATTATATAATCAGCGTGCGAAATTCATTGAGGAGGATGATGATATTGAATGATAATTTGATCTCAGTTGGAGAGAGAAAAGAAAAGCATCCAAGGGAAATGGTTAATATCGAATTGTTGGAAAAGTACGGTCATTATACTCGTATGCCAATTAGAATGCCAGATCAACAAGATTATATTGCTTTGTTGAGGCGAGAAATGTTGCAACGTATGGAAAGTAAAAAGGAGTAGCCTTTGCTACTCCTTTTTTGCTTTTTTATTTAAAAACCAACGTCTTTGGACAAAGATAACAGCACTTACGAAAATCAAAATGCCAATTAATTTAAAAGTTATTTTAGTTTGAAAGCTTGCATCATTATTTTCAATGGCTAATAAAATGGCTGCTATGACTACTCCGATGAAACCTACTAAAAAAGTTAAAGTATTTGTGATCATTTTATTGATAATTCCCCTTTTTTTAATTATTTTACCTGAAATGTATTTATATTTCCAGTAAGTATGTTACCATCATATTGTATTACTTATAAAACCAAAAAAAGGGGGAATTGATACAATTGAGGAAAGTTATGTTGGTATTTAGTGTTATGTTATTATTTTTCATGGCACCATCTTATTCACATGCAACAGCATCTAATCTATCCGTACCTCAGTTAAGTAGTAATGAAGATACATATACTTTTAATGTTGAGGGAGAAGAGTATACTTTAACTTTAGTTACCGAAAATGATGTGCAAACTATTTATGTTGAAAGTAAAGATGGTATAGAAACTGTTTCTTATGACAATGAAAAAGATGAACTTCGTTTTAATGGTGAATTAGCAGATAAAGAACTGCTTGGAGAATTACGAAACGCAGCAGATGAATTAAGTGAAGATTTAGGTCTAAGTGAAAGTTTAAGCGAAAAAGATTCAATTAGTACATTATCTGGTGGTTATAACTGGAAGCACGTGAAAAGTTATAAAAATTCTTTTCATATTGGTGTAGCAACTGTAGTGCTTGTATCAGGCGTGGTTTTATTACTACCAACTGGTACTGGAGCCTTAGCGGGTGCGTTATTAACTATGAAATTGATAGGGATAGTAGCTTCCGCTGTGGTTGCGGCTTCAGGAACTAATGAATCAAAGACTTATTATTACACATTTAATACGTATTACAGCCCTAAAAACGGATATTGGAATAATAAGTTCGAACTATCTGTTTATAAAAATTCAGCTAGAACACAATTGGTTGAACGTGTTTCACATATAACACCTTATGGGAAAAAGTATGATTAATACTTTAATTTAGGAGTTCATTACTATAAAAAAAAAGTGGCGATCGCTGCTTTTTTTCTTTTTTTTTTACTTCTAACTAGTACTCGGAAAAAAATGTGGCGTTTGTCAATGTCTTGGAGCGGTAGCGGAGCGAGGGTGTTTTTCCCGAGTGAGCATAAGGAGCGGAGAGGCATTGACAAACTGGTTACACCCAAACCCTCTTGTCTTGGAACAAACCACGTTTGTTCCTGCCTACCGGCGAGGGAGCCCCCGAAAGAGTCGGGGGTTGGGGGCGTGATTGGTGTGGGTCAAGGGGGATCATCCCCCTTGCAGTGTGACAGCGTCACGGTCTGGATCTTGGGAGAAGAAGAGGAACCTTTGCGGACAAACCGTAAAGGGAAAACGACTTCTCTTGCACGTGAATTTAGGGAAAAAGGGCGTCCAGTTATGGGCGCTCTTTTTCTTGCTTTTGATCTTGGGGGAGCTGCTTCTGGCTCCCTTGCTTTTAGCCCTCGGCAGAGCCTACACCAATGAAATTGGTATAGTAGGCTACACCAAACTACTTTGGTCCTCTTTGCCTGATGTGCTATTCTTGCCCTATATAGGGGGTTTCAATTTTGAAACGGTAGGACCCGAAAAGCAGAAAAAAAGGACGGTGAGACCATGGCACGCTATGCCATTATTCGAGTACAGAAATTCAAGATGTCGGACGTGCAAGGGATCCAAAAACACAACCAACGACAAGGAAAAAGTAAATCGAATTTGGACATTGATTATGAGCGTTCCCATCTGAATGTTGATTTGCTGAATGAGCAAAATTTGCGCTATGAACAAACCCTCAAAAATGAAATCAGTGAGCGAGTGAAACGAAAACCTCGGGCGAACTCCGTCGTTCTGTCGGAATTTCTCGTCACGGCTTCCCCCGAATACATGCAATCTTTGTCAGCAGATGAACAAAAACGCTATTTCGAACGCTCCCTCGATTTTATCAAGGGGCGCTACGGCGAACAGAACACCCTTTATGCGGTCGTTCACATGGATGAGGCCAACCCACATATGCATGTGGGCATTGTGCCGATCACAGAGGACGGCAGGCTGTCTGCAAAGGACCTGTACAATCGGACTGAACTCCGACAGCTGCAGAAGGAGTTTCCAGCTGAAATGCAGCGCCAGGGCTTCGAGGTGGAACGTGGAGAAGAAGGCTCGAAGGAAAAGCATCTTCACCCGAATGAATACAAAGAGAAAAAAGATTTGGAGAAGGAAGTCCAGTTATTAGAGAAAAATCTGGAAGGAAAGAAAGAGGAATTGCTTGCGCTGAATGAAACCGTTCCAGTCAAGGTAAAATTCTCGGCCAAGAAGGAAATGGAAGAAGTGGAGGTGGAAAGCAAAGAGAAAAATTTATTTGGGAGACCCAAAAAGAAAATTCAAAGACAGCCGACTGGAAATATCATCGTATCTGAACCGGAATTTAAGCGGCTGCTGTCTGCGGTCAAAGAAAATGAGCGAATGAAAAACAGCGTGCAGCGGTTCCTCCGTACGGATCTGGCGAAAGAAAATCAAGAGCTAGAAGGACAAATCGACTTGATTTACAACGAGTGGAAAGAGAAAAACGAAGAAAATCAGCAATTGAAAGCCGAAGTTCGGGAATTGCGCTTGGAGAATCGTTCGTTAAAAGAGCGTGTGAGCGATTTAAGGCAGGAAATAGTTTTGCTATATA
>NZ_BRCD01000059.1:0-4824 GCF_023707945.1 Sporosarcina sp. NCCP-2331 | reverse complement strand
TAGTAAGGTGAGAGTTTTTCCATTTCTGCTTTAGTAAGGATCTGCCTCATGTCCTTGATCGACCGCGTCTTCTGCAGCCTCTTTCGCCTTCAGCGTTCCTTGTCCAAATTTCGTCTTTCCAGACTCACGACCCGGAACGGCCTGTTCTTTTTCCGTTTCAATCGTTTCTTTCATTATTTTCTCAATGCCTTCTTTGACGAGGCGGCTATATTCTTCATCAGCCTGAGTAAAATGATCCACCATCTTTTCTTGAATACGAGAGTCAAATCCAGCTAAAGCTTCCGAAAGATTTTTGATCAGCTCTTCCCGTTCCCACTCCTCGAACTGCCGCTATCACACAAAACCTATTCAGCAGTCTTTACGTCATCATTAACAAACACGAATTCACCGTCAATCATCGTATGTGTCACACTCGAACGCAAATCAAATATGTCACCATTCCAAATAACTAGGTCTGCATCTTTTCCTTTTTCTAATGAACCTACCCGGTCTTCCACCCCCATATATACAGCTGCGTTATATGTAATTGCTTGAAGTGCTTGCTGTTCTGAAATACCATTTTTCACAGCCATGATCGCACTGGTTATTAAATGTTCAATTCCGATTACAGAATGATCTGTCGTTAAAGTAAAGTGAACATTCGCATCAGCTAATATTTTTGGTGTTTTCCAAGACTTATTTTTCAACTCTACTTTTGACTTTGGCGACATTGTAGGACCAACTGTAACCATGACATTACTACCCGAAATATAATCTGCAATTAGATGGCCTTCTGTACAATGCTCGATTGTTACGTCTATATCGAACTCTTTTTTTATTCGTAAAATCGTTACAATATCGTCGGCCCGATGTGCGTGAACTCTTAATGGAATCTCTTTCTTTAATACTTTCACAAGATTCTCCATGTCTAATTGACGGCCTGTCTTCCCCTTTTCACGATCGCTCTCATATTCTTTTGCATCGATCAGTGCTTGTCTAAGCATTGCAGCAACTTTCATTCTCGTCATGGGAGCTTTACCCTTCGATCCAAATGTCGATTTAGGATTTTCTCCTAAAGCCGCTTTCATGCCTGAAGGCGCCTTTAGAATACATCTGTCTACTACAATCTCTTTACGCATTTTGATAACTGCCATTTCCCCTCCGATTACATTAGAACTTCCTGGCAAAATTTGTACAGTCGTCACTCCAGCTTTCCTGGCATCTTCAATCGCCGGGTCGCACATATGAATTCCGTCAATTGCACGCAATTCTGGAGTGATCGGATTCGTTTCTTCATTAAGATCTGCCCCTTCTTCTCCTGTTTCCATCTCTTCAATTCCCAGATGTGTGTGTGCGTCAATTAACCCTGGCGTAATAATATTTCCATCTGCATCTATTACGCAATAGGAAGATGGTATTTTTTTCGTTCCTTCATAAATCTCTTCAATCTTCTGATCTTTAATTAAAATTGTCCCATTTGGAATACTGTTTCCTTTTCCATCTAGAATCATTGCATTTTTTATAGCTAACACAAAATCCCTCCTGACTTTTCTTGCAGATTTCAATCATTTGCAGTCTGTTTCAAATATTCTACAATCGAACCCGACATAATCTTTGCTGCATTCAGCATTGCCTTTTCATCTATATCAAATTGAGGATGGTGATATGGATGTGTTTTTCTTAATTCTTCATTTGCAGAACCAATGAAGAAATACGACGCCGGTACTTTTTGAGAGAAATAAGAAAAGTCTTCCGTTCCCATATTCGGTTCCATTTTTAAAACATTTTCTTTTGGTATTACATTACATGCTTCTGCAACTAATAGTTGATTTAAAGATGAATCATTTTTAGTCGCCGGATAGCCATAAATATATTCTATGTCGTAATCAACGCCATGCGCTTTACAAGTATACTCTGTAATTTGTCGAATCGATTTTTCAATATCTTTTCGAACACTTTCTTCAAACATTCGAGCTGTTCCTTCCATAACGGCCGAAGCCGGTATTATATTAGAAACTTCACCAGAATGAAAAGCTCCAATCGTTATAACAGCTGACTTCAAAGGATCGATTTTCCGACCCGTAATATGATGTAACTGGTTAATAATTTGGCTGCTCACTAAAATAACGTCTGGTGAATCTTGCGGGAATGCAGCATGTCCACCTTTCCCTTTTATCGTAATTTTGAAATCGTCACAAGCCGCTAAAACATAGCCGTCGTTATACCAAATATGATCGATTGGAATGTAATTCTCCATATGGGTAGCAATAACTGCATCAACATTCTGCAAAGCACCATCTTCAATCATAGACTTGGCGCCACCCGGGTCTACTTCTTCCGCATGTTGATGGATAAATACGATATCTCCTGCCAATTCACTCTTCACTTCGGAAAAAGTCTTTGCAATGCCCAAGGCTATGGCAGTATGTGCGTCATGTCCACACGCATGCATAACACCACTATTTTTCGATTTATAGGGTACATCATTTTCCTCTTGGATAGGGAGAGCGTCAAAATCAGCCCGAATAGCAATGGTTTTACCAGGCTTTCCGCCCCTCAACCGTGCAACTACACCATTTCCACCGACTTTGGTTTGTACTTCTAATCCTAACTCGCTCTGATAATCTGCAATGAATGAAGCTGTTTCTACCTCTTCAAATGAAAGCTCCGGATACATATGCAAGTGCCTTCTTATGCGGACCATCTCTTCATATACATGTTCAACTTTTTCATAAATCTTATTCTTCACAAAAGAACCTCCCCATAAACCAACTATCTTCATTCGTTAAATATAAAAATAAAGTAAACTTAAAGATACGGCCAATGATGTCACGGCAATCGCAAGCAAGATGGAGTGACTTGATTCATATGCACGTTCTTTAAATTCCTGTAATTGAATATCTTCACTCAACTTTTTTTCTATTCTAATTTCAGCATTCGATTTTCGGAAAATAAAACTTTTGAATTGGTGCATACTTGTAATAAATAAATCAAAAAATCCTGATCGAATGATTTTCAAAATCACAAAAAGCAATAAGCTAATTAAGCCGATCATAAATGAAAGATTTATGAGATCTACTATAGACCAAGAAAAGTATCCCCAAAAGAAAGCATACAATGCGACCAGTAGTAATGCGGATACGCTATAATTTTTCAAACTACTAGTAAACCTCCAATACTAATAGAGGTGTAGGATTTCCCCACACCTATTAGCTTGTTTATTTAACTTTCACCCATTTTAAATTCGGATAAATGTTTCGATAGTAAGCGACATCTTCTACCCGATCTTGTGTTAAATATGTCTTAGAGTAATAATAAACAGGGATAAATGGCATATCATCCATTAGGATTGCCTCTGCTTCATGAAGCATTTTAATACGCTTATCTAAATCAGGTTCTACTTTTGCTTCCTCAATCAAACGGTCAAAATCTTCATTAATCCAGTTTGTTTCGTTATCGGGGCTATCTCCTAAGTAAGCATCTAACATAACAACCGGATCAAGCACAACCCCTGTCCAGCCGAGTCTTGCCATCTGATAATTACCTTGTGCAGTCGTGTCTAAGAAAGTTTTCCACTCTTGATTCACAAGCTTCATTTCTACATCCAAATTCTTCCGAACCATTTCTTGTGTTGCTTCAGCAATACTTTTATGATTTTCATCCGTATTATAAATTAACTCTACAGTCGGTAAGGTACTCCAGCCTTCTTCTTTCATTCCTTCTTCCATAAGTGCTTTTGCTTTCGCAGCGTCTTCTTCAAAGTACGGATCTGCACCATCTCTGAAGTCTCCTGATTCAGTTTCAACACCAGGTGGCACCATTGCAAATGCAGGCTGTTCTCCCGCTTTTGTGATGTAATTCGTTAACGCTTCACGATTCAATGACATGGCAAATGCTTTACGTATTTTTGCATTTGTAAACGGTTCTTTTTCTACGTTGAACATGTACATGTAAGTACCAAAGTAGGGCTCTGTTATAAACCGCTCGTCATCTTTCACTGTTTCAATCATACTTGAAGGAACTTCCATGATCATATCAAACTCACCAGCGTTGAACATTTGTTGATATGTATTTGCATCATCCACCATGGCAAATTCAATTTTTTTAAGCGTGACTTCATCACTTGCAAAATATTCATCGTTTTTCTCAATTACTACACTGTCATCATGCTTCCATTTCGCTAAAGAAAAAGGTCCATTTCCAACATATGTATCAGCATCTGCCGACCAATTTTTATTGTTTTCCACTGCATCTTGTTTTACCGGGTAATATGACCAAAACGTTAGCATTTCTTCAAAATAACCAACTGGGCTATCCAATTCTACCACCAGTGTTTTATCATCTTTCGCCTCAACACCGACTTCATCTGCTTCTACTTCACCATTGTTATAAGCTTTTGCATTTTTAATGTAATACAAATAAAACGCCATTTTACTTCCAGTGTCTGGATTCAGAACACGCTTCCAAGCATACTCAAAATCCCCCGCAGTAAGAGGTGATCCATCCGACCAGTTTGCATCATCACGGAGTGTAAATGTATAAACTGTTCGATCTTCTGAAATGTCAACATGTTCTGCAACACCTAGAACAGGTTGTCCATCTTTATCGCGCATGTATAATCCTTCGAATAAGTGATCTAAAATCCATCCTGATTTATTGTCCGTAGCTAGCGCAGGGTCTAAACTAGGCGGTTCTGTCATCACATTTACGGTGATGGATTGTTCGCCTTTCGTTTCCTTTTTCGAGTCTGTTCCTCCGACACAGGCCGCTAACATCAGTATAGAGAGTAGCATTACAAATAAAGTGATTGAATTTTTCTTCATATTTCTCCCCCATTTTTATTTA
>NZ_BRCD01000058.1:0-4851 GCF_023707945.1 Sporosarcina sp. NCCP-2331 | reverse complement strand
TTTCTTTCGAAGTTTATCTATCAGGCTGATTGAAAAGAGTTGTTCAGTAGTCCCGAATTAGAGGTGGAAACAACATTTCATTGGCATGGATTAGAAGTAGCTGGAGATGTAGATGGCGGTCCGCATGATCCCCTCAAACCTGGAGAGGAAAAAGTGATAGAGTTTAAAGTTACGCAGGGGGCATCGACGCTTTGGTTTCATCCGCACCCAGAGGGGGAAACTGCTGAACAAGTTTATAAGGGACTTGCGGGACTAATATACATTGAAGATGACAATTCAAAAAGCCTTGGATTGCCGGATGAATATGGGATCAATGACATACCTTTGGTTTTTCAGGATCGAATTTTCGATGATCAAGATCAATTGAATTATAATGCCGTCAAAAATGAAGATGGAACAATCGGTGATACGCTATTGATCAATGGGACATTGAATCCCAAATTAACAGTGAATAAAGAAAAAGTACGTCTTCGTCTCTTAAATGGTTCCAATGCAAGAAATTTCACCTTTAAACTAAATACTGGGGACGCCTTTGTTCAAATCGCTACAGATGGAGGTTTCTTGAATGAACCAGTTCATTTGACTGAGGTTACGCTAACACCTTCAGAACGGGCTGAAATTATTATAGACTTTTCAAAACTACATACAGAAAGTGATTTTGCATTGGTCAATGAAGATGAATCCGTACTTTTGCCTTTCGAATTTTCGAAACAAAACGAGACGATAAGTGAGATTCCCGACAAAATGAATCAGTTCGTATTGACTGAAGAAGAGAAGGTTTTGCCGGTAACTAAGAGAATTGAACTATTTGGGATGATGGATATGGTTACCATTAATGGTAGGAAATTTGATCCGAACAGAATTGATTTTACACAACAGCAAGGCGTGACTGAAGTCTGGGAGATTTACAATAAACCTGACATGATGGGTGAGATGATCCATCCATTCCATATTCACGGTACGCAGTTTAAAATTCTTTCACGAAATGGCGAGGCGCCACCAGAAAATGAAAGAGGTTGGAAAGACAGCATTTCTGTAAATCCCGATGAGACAGTAAAAATAGCCATTCAATTTAAATACAAAGGAGTATATATGTATCATTGTCATATTCTGGAGCATGAAGACAATGGAATGATGGGACAGATTAAGGTGGAATAAACGTTGAGGAAAGTAAGTGAAGTGCAAAGCAGCCAGTGTGAGTTGGATTACACAAGCGGGGTGATAATACTGTCGGTAAACTTCATCGATCCATGGAAGCTTTGGCTGATGCGCTCAGAATTATTACGGATATGGAAAAAAAGAATTGCCGGGTGTTTACTATCTAGGTCCATTTAGGTGAAACTATAAATAAGGATTTTTTAAGGAGTTTGCTTTTTTACGTTTTAAACTGACTGTAAAGGGCAAAATACTACTGAACGCAAATTGGGTGGAGGTGATTCCTTGAAGATGAATTACGAAGAATGCCTAAAAGCATGCCTGGAATGTTTAGAAGCATGTAATACTTGTTTTGATGCATGTCTGAAAGAGGAAGATGTTAAGATGATGGCCGAGTGCATTCGTTTGGATCGTGAGTGTGCAGATATTTGTGCTTTTACTGCACAAGCGATCACTCGCAACAGTCCGTTTATCAATCAGATAATGGAGGTATGTGCAGATATTTGTGAAAGATGTGCCGAAGAATGTGCTAAACATCAACATGACCATTGCCAACGTTGTGCAGAGGCTTGCCGAAAGTGTGCGGAAGCCTGCCGACAAATGATAGCTTAACAGGTTGAAAGGATTAAACTATTAGGGCAATGCAGAAGATCTGTCATTTTCTGCATTGCCCTTTTCTTTATTATTAGATTCCAAATTAAAATATGGAGGCATAAGTAAATGAAAAAGTATTATCTCTTTTTAAGTATTGCAATTATGATTGTAAGTAGTGGATGTGGCAAAGACAATAGTAATGACAACAACAAAAGCAACGACAATAACATTTCCATTACAAAAGAATCTACCCATGAAGATATGGGTATGGATCATTCTGGTTCAGGTGAAGTACCAGACACATTGAAAGTGGCAGAGAATCCAACATATAAAGTCGGAAGCAATGCAATTATTAAGACAGATCATATGCAAGGGATGAAAAATGCGGAAGCAACCATAGTAGGTGCCTATGATACGGTAGCTTATTCACTTTCCTATACACAGACAACTGACGGTAAACGGATAGAAGATCATAAATGGGTTATTCAAGAAGAGCTTAAAAATGCCGGGGATAAAGTTTTAGATCCTGGAAGCGAGGCGATAATTGAAGCCGATCATATGCAAGGGATGAAAGGAGCAACAGGAGTCATTGATTCGGCCAAACGAACGACTGTATATATGATTGACTACACGCCAACCACAGGTGGAGAAAGAGTGACAAATCATAAGTGGGTGACAGATAGTGAACTTTCCGCAAAATAAAAAGAATGTTGTTGATCACGTATAGCAAGTTTATTTTTAAAAAGGCTAAGTCAATATAATGGCGATCTCCTTAAAGATCAAAGACCTTCAATTAAGAAGGTCTTTTTTGGAATTTATAGCTTCATAACTTTTCTTAATTCTTGCGTTACTTCTTCAGATGTAAAATATACTTTTTCTTCGTGACCAATATAAAAAAATGCACTTTTTTCTCCCTCTTCGCCTAAATAGCACTGCAACAAATAATTACCGTCTTCATCGTCAGTAATTAGTAAATCATAATTGACATCTTCGAGTTTCACTTTCTCTTTTTCAGCGGTTATCAAAGCTTTTTTTAACGTGTCCAATTCGTGAGAATCCTCAAAAGTTGCAAAGAATTCCCCATTTAGTTTACCAAAATGAGTTGATTTGGATAAAGAAATCTCTTTTATATCACTAACGTCATCCATTAACATTTTCTTTTCTGATTGACATCCTGCTAATGCCAACGCTATGAAAACTGATGAGAAGACTGCAAACATAAACTTCCCATTCATTGGAATTACCTCCGAATATTTAATTACTAATTACCATCTAGACGTTCTCAATGAATGGAATGTTTCATTAATTAGCAATCAGGCGTTTTCAGCAATTTATAATCATTTACAAACAAGAAGCGTAGTGTTTAAAAATCGCATTTGCTTATATAAGCATATAATTATATGCTATATACGAGGAGGAATTGATATGAACACAAAAGAAACTGTTGATTTGCAGCGAGCTACATTACTCTTGAAATTATTAGGTGATAAGACACGTTTAACTATGCTGAAGTTGCTTATGTCACACGAGTGTTGTGTGTGTGAGTTTGTGGAGATTTTTAAAATGAGCCAACCCGCGATTAGCCAGCATCTTCGTAAGTTGAGGGATATCGAGTTAGTAAAAGAGGTACGAAGTGGGCAATGGGTTTTTTATTCAATTAATAGCGACCATGAAGATTATCAATTGATTAAAAGTATTCTTGACCAATTACCGGGACAGGATGACTTGATTAAGGATTTAGAAAACCAAGGTTTGCGTATCTCATGCAGTTAAGGAGGAACATTGATTGGTTACAACTTTCATTGCAATAGCAGTTTTTGTAATTACGTTAGTTTTTGTTATTTGGCAGCCAAAAAATTTATCAATAGGTTGGACTGCATGCATCGGTGCCATCTTTGCTTTATTATTTGGCGTCGTTGATTTTGTAGATGTTATGGATGTGACAGGTATCGTGTGGAATGCAACATTGGCATTCGTTGCGATTATCATCATTTCGTTGATACTTGATGAGATAGGATTCTTTGAATGGGCAGCTTTACATATGGCACGTTTCGCCAAAGGCAATGGTACCAGAATGTTCATTTATGTCAGTATTCTAGGAGCTATTGTAGCAGCTTTATTTGCAAATGATGGAGCTGCGTTGATCTTGACGCCGATTGTTCTGGCAATGGTCAGGAATTTGAATTTCAGTGAAAAAATGATTTTTCCTTTTATTATCGCCAGTGGATTTATTGCCGATACTACTTCATTGCCTTTTGTAATTAGTAATCTAGTTAATATTGTATCGGCAGACTTTTTTGGGATCGGTTTCGCTGAGTATGCCTCCAGGATGATTGTACCTAACTTATTTGCATTGGTTGCCAGTATTACTGTTCTTTATTTATTTTTTCGTGAAAGTATACCCGGTCAATACAATGTGTCAGATTTAAAACAGCCTAAAGAAGCGATAAAGGACATGAAAATGTTCAAACTAACTTGGATAGTCCTAGGCATTCTGCTGATTGGTTATTTTTCGAGTGACATTTTGAATGTACCTGTCTCCTTCATTGTGGGAATCGTCGCGGTTTTTTTCTTGTTTATGGCAAGCAGAAGTTCTGTAGTGCGACCAAAACAAGTGTTGAAAGATGCTCCCTGGGCAATCGTGTTTTTCTCTATTGGTATGTATGTGGTCGTGTATGGTTTGAAAAATGTCGGCTTGACCAGTGTGTTGGCCGGTGTTATTCAAATTGCTGCTGACCAGGGACTATTTGTGGCCACCATTTCAATGGGCTTTATAGCTGCCTTTTTATCCTCTGTTATGAATAATTTGCCGACAGTGATGATAGATGCGCTGGCCATCGCAGAAACGAGCACAACAGGTTCCATACGTGAAGCTCTGATTTATGCCAATGTCATCGGATCTGATCTCGGACCTAAAATCACGCCGATCGGCTCGCTGGCCACTTTGCTGTGGCTGCATGTACTTTCGCAGAAGGGAATAAAAATCGGTTGGGGATCCTATTTTAAAGTGGGGATTATTTTAACGCTCCCTACGCTGTTTATTACATTGGTCGGACTGTATGCATGGCTGTCCTTCATTCAATAAAAAAAGGCCATTCTAAA
>NZ_BRCD01000057.1:0-5031 GCF_023707945.1 Sporosarcina sp. NCCP-2331 | reverse complement strand
AATTTGGTTGTGTCGTAAATTTGATTGTGAATAAGACGTATTCACATTTCGCCCTCCAATAATGAGGGTAGACGCAGTTTATAGGGCTAATGATACGTTTCCCTCTTTTAATTGAACCCTGTTACATTCATTGCACTTCATAATTAATGCCTCCTAATCTTGATTGAAACATTTTACCACATACAGACTAAGTTTTAAATTCAGTTTTCATCACTTATTCCGTTAAATGGCCCGTTTGTTGAACATCTTTTGTATCTCAATAAACCACATGAACTAAAACCGATCCATCATCAAAAACAGAAATTTGAACAGGTTGATAATCAACTTCGTCAAAATAGCAAATATGATTTTCGTCTAATTGCTCACGGCCACCTTCACGATAGCTTTTGCCATAACGTTTTCTAAAATATTGTTTTGCTTCCAACACTGTTTTAAAATCAGGAAAATTCGCCTCATCTTCTCTAGTAATCATTCAATCTACCTCCTTTTTGTCATTTTAATTCGCCTGTTTCTTTGTCGAAATCGCTTCGACCATATTTCCGTTCTTGATAAACAGCATCGAAATACAATCTAATCAATCCAGTATGCGACCGCAAAACAGAGTTTATTATCTTCATGCTAGGCAAATTATGTTCAGCCCCACGAGTTTTAACAAATCTCCTTAACTCACGAATGTTTGCTAGTCCATTTTCATCAATCAAATCACAGACATCATTCAACATGTCGTCTTTGTCTTCGGCATCAAGCGTTATGTACCGATCAATATCAAAGTTGTTCAGCAGCTTAATGTCTTTCTTGTCATACACACGTTTCTTTTTAGCAATAGCATCTTTTGATTCATGAGTTAAATACAGATATATATTCTCCATGCTTTGAACTACAATTTGAACCATAGAAACACTCTTATCGCCCAAAATTTGTCTTACTTTTTTACGCACACTATCAGTGGTTACTGGATTTTTTGCTACATAAATTACATGATAGTGAGCCTTTTTATATTTTTGCCCTTCAACATCACTTAAATCTTTATCATGAAGTGGACTAATTGCAATCGGCAAACCAATTGATTCTAATTTCATTTCCCAATCTTCAGGGATAGATTCGGGGTATAATAAAAACGTGAAGTATCTTGCTTTATCTTTAGCCATAATGATATATTCACCTTACAAAAATGAGTTGTAAATTGAGCGTACCTTTCGCAGAGGCGCTCTTTTTTTATGCTCATTGATGCCCCTTCTTATGATTTTCTACAACATCATTCATATATCTCCGCACATCATAAGTCACAATTTTCCCTTGCTCCAACAAAGCTTGCTTATATTCAAAATACAACTCTTTGGGAATACGGATCGTTACACTTTGCATTTCTTCTTTTTCATTTTTTTGAGCCATAACAAAACCTTCTTTCTCATGTTTTTTTATTAGTATATAACATTATTCGGATGGAGTAAAGCATTACAGGGAAATACAAATTTCCGAAATTCAGCTGAAAAGTCGCTGAAAAGTCGCTGAAAAGTCGCCGAGAACTCGCCCACCACAAACCCTTGTCCCACCTGGCTTCGTGCGGCTTTTTCGCTGAAATTGGCACTCGGCACTTAAAGGGGGGGTCGTAGTAGCCCCCCCTTTTTCCCTCTCTCCTCGTAAAATCTAGTTCGAAATCCAGTTCATAAAAAGCAAAAAAAGCCCTTAAAAAACACAGGGCTTTTCTAAAAATCTAAAACCATATTTCTAATTACTTTAAAAACGCTCACAAGCCTTTTTAAGCCGCATTGCTTAAAAAACCACACAAACCCTAGCAAACTACTTCAAAAGCTCTTAAAAACGATTTTGAAGAGAAATAAGGGCATTCTAAGATCAATTACAACTCCATGCCACTAGATCTGCTTTTCGTTTTCTTCTGTTGCTGCCGCTGCTGAGAAAGTTCTTTGTTTTTCTCCACCAGCCAATCCATCGAGAAATCTGCTTCTTTAGCCCGTTTTATAAATTTCTCTAAAAACAATTTAATTTTACCAATCGCTTTTTCAAGTCGATTTTGTGGAATCGTCTTTTCTTCTTTATTTTCTTCGAGGATCTCCAGCCAGTTTTCTCCCTCTTCTTTATTCTTTGGCATACGGTCATTCTCTAAATTATGAAGCACTAACCGGCCTTGAAATTCTAACGTACTAATCTGAAGATCGGGCTCTTTTTCTTCCAAAATACTTTTATAAACAATTGCATTTTCTGTTTGTCGATCTCGCTCTTTTTGCAACAATGTAATTTCTCTACCAAAATCAATATTTCGATAGCGAAGATGTTCGTTATCTTCCTCGAAATTTTTCACATTTACTTTTAAATTTTTAATTTCTTCAACAGCTTTTGATTTGTATTTATCAAATCGTTGTTGAATTCTAATACTCGAATTCGATAACTCTTTCATTTTCTCGTAGCGTTCCGCTGGCAACATAACTACTTCTTTTTTATTAAAGACTCCAACAGTTTTCTTCTCAACTTCTCGCTCAATACTTTTCAAAACTTTTTGCGGATATTTAAAACTCTTAAATTCGTTAGCCATTTCCTCTTTCTGCTGTTCAATCTCCGCTGAATATTTTTTCAGCGAATGAATATTTTCAATCCCGATCGTCTTATCATTTAAAATTCCTTCTTGATAAATTTCAGGGATTCGCTCTTTCAAGTGTCTATCTAAATCAGTGTGAAAACTTTTCAATTCCGATCTCGTCAGCACTTCTTTCGCTGATACTTTTTCACGCTCTTTTTTCTCATCCCAAACAACCGGAACAAAATCAAAATGCATGTGAGGGGTTGTTTCATCATTGTGGACATTCGCTGAAACGACGTTCTCCTGTCCTCCATAACGATCTGTAAGAAATTCGTATGTTTCCTCAAAGAATTTCCTCTGATACTCAACAGATTCATTGTGAAGCGATTCAGGCAGTGTGACGATCCACTCACAGCACACCTTTACATCTTTCCGATTCATGCAATAAACTTCACTCAATCTTTCGTCCATGCGGGAAAGTGTATCTCCGTCTTTTTCGCATAAATCATAGTTCAGATGTGTACGCTCTGTATCAATATTTTTGTTGGAATGGTTTTCTGTTTTTCGGTCTAAGTGAATTGACAAGCCTTGCATATTTCCTTTAGTGAATTTCTGAACGTGCGCCATCTCGTACACCTCCATTTGAGAAGAGAATAACACATCAGGCGAGAGGAGCCAAAACCATTTGGTATAACACGGTATACCAGAATTCTTCTGGACGTGCTCTGCGAGGCGAAAAGCAAGGGAGCAAAAACCGCTCCCCCAAATTCAAAAGCAAAAGAAAAGATCATGGGCTTTGCCCAAACCCACGAGGGAAAAGTTTCCCCTCGACCCCCTCCAAAAAGCTCCCCCAACCCCCTCACTTTTTGAGGGGGCTCCCTCGCCGGTTGGCAGGTCAAAAGGTGTTGCCTTTTGACGAGCCAAGAGGGTTCGGGTGTAGCAAAATTGTCAACTCCTTAAATTCCTTTCGCTGTCGCTTCAGTCAGACATTTACCGTTGACAATTGCCACGTATTTTCTTCTGCAGAAAGTTTCACTTTTAGCCGAAGAAAATAAAAAGAGGTGGCAAATTTGCCACCTCTTAAAAATTTTCTGATCTTCAACAATCGCGCCCGATTGCTTAAGAAAGCTAGAAGTCATTTAATTTATCTCTGGTATTCAACTTTTAAATTGAATTTGTCTTCGTTTATATACATTCAAGGTGATCAGCCAACTAGTAACAACGACTCCTGTAAAAAGGAATAGCATATTACTATACAAATAAGTGGATTGATCAAGGTCCATAGGTAGCAACTTCTGATTCAGTAAGCGTACAGATAATAAACCACCAACAATTGCAATACCTATTCCCTCTGATAAAAAACTGGTAAAATTAAGCAAACTCATTCCGGCACCAGCTTCCTTTTGTTTCAAACTACTTGAAACAATTGTAGATATAACTGTTTTGGTGAATGACAGCCCACCAAAAACAAAAACTAATATAATTGTCAGTAACCATGGTGTTACTTCTAAAAAAAAGGCAGCAATTAAAAAGCTAACGGAAAGAAATGTAACTCCAATGGTTAACACGTACAATGGACCTTTTCTATCAACAAGTAATCCACCAATGTAACCGAAGATAATAACGCTCATTGTTCCAGGGAAAATAATCACACTGCCAATTGCAGCAGTACTTAGTTGATGTACATCTTTCATCATGTAAGGAACCATATAGATAAACCCTGCTACTGTACCAAATATAAGTCCTCCACAAAGGACACCAATTATAAAAGAAATATTTTTCCCCAGTGCAGGTTCAACAAAAGGTTCTGTTACTTTCCTAATATGTTTTACAAATATCAGGAATGACAGAATACTGATGATCAGAAAAGAAATGTTATAAGATGTTGTAAACAGCATAAAAAATACAATGCCCACTGACATTAGTATAATTCCTACAATATCAAAATGACCTTTTATCCTTACTTCTTTTTTCAACAATTTAATAAGGAACGGAACAGTGATAATTGTCATCATTGGAATGAGCAGAAGATAAGACCAATGGATAAAATGAGCTATCATTCCACCAATAGCTGGACCGATACCTTCTCCCATAGCTACTATGGAGCCAATAAGACCAAACGCTTTACCCCTATTTTCCTTTGGAATATAGCGCGCAACTACAACCATCACGAGTGCTGGAAATGCAGCTGCACCAGCTCCTTGAATAAATCGAGCCAGAATAAGTATGGGAAAAAAAGAATGTCCAACAAACCCAATTACCGATCCGAAGCAATTTATTATAATCCCAAATAGGAGTAACCTTTTAATGCCTAGCTGATCAGATAGCTTTCCATATAGAGCTGTTCCAATAGAAAAGGTTAACATAAAGGCTGTGTTCACCCAGCTTGTACTCGCCGGTGATTTATTAAAATCATTTGCAATATCAGGTAATGAGACGTTCAAAACCATTTCATTTAATACGCTAAAAAAAGATAGAACGCAAAGCCAAATTAA
>NZ_BRCD01000056.1:0-5444 GCF_023707945.1 Sporosarcina sp. NCCP-2331 | reverse complement strand
GAAAAATCCCAATATTACACTCGACACCTCATTTAATTAAGTACTACGCGGACCCTCTATATCTATAATAAGAATAAAAAAGTAAATTAATTCACTTTCCTGACAATCAGCGCATACAAGGATTCTGACGGGAAAAATTTCTCTGTTACCTTGAATCCTGCTTCTATCATTTCCCGTTCCATTCCTTCCATCGTTACTCTTGGAGCCCTCTCGGAACTCTCTTTTGGTTTAAGTTCAAGACAAACGAGATATCCATCACTCGCAAGCACACTTTTCATTTGCTTCAGAATGGGTCCCAGCGGTTTGATTTCGTGAAGTACGAGAGATGCGATGATGATATCGATGGAGCTATCAGTTACAGGCAGCGACTCCATGCTTCCCAGTATCGGCACAATATTCGCAAGTTGTTTCTCCATAGCTTTTTCCTTTATAATTTCCACCATATCAACATCCTGATCGAGCGCATAAACATTTCCTTTTGTTCTTTCTACAGCAGGAATGGTAAAATAGCCGGTCCCAGCGCCGAAATCTACTATATTGGCCGTTTCTTTTACTGGAATGCTATTAAACAGCATATCCGGAGAAAATTCTTTTCTTCTTTCAGCACTTTCTAAATACGATACTTTTCCTTTGTGATGCTTGCTGTGTGAGTGGTGCATGTGAATCCTCCTTTTTATTTTAAACTTGCTGTTCTTTTTCGTTAAACTTCTCCTCTATAAGTGCTCCGTTGACAGCTATGGCGGCCATCGAGCCTTCTCCCGCTGCAATAATTAATTGAGATGGACCGGCAATCCTCGTGTCTCCGCAAGCATATACGCCTTGAATGTTCGTCTGCTGCCAGCTGTCTGTCATAATTCCTCCGTACTCGTTCAATGAATAGCCAAGTGTTGAATCAAAAGCAGCTGCCTGCTGCCATTCTGCGGTAACAAATCCACCGGTAATGCATACTGTTGTCCCATCTTCGAGTTCAATTTTTTCCAGCCTGCCTTCCTGGCCGATGAATGCAACTATCTTTTTTTCATATATGGAGATGCCTTTGCTCTTGAGCAATTCCTGTTCTTTCAAAGAAAGCACTTTGTTTCCGTTCGTGAAGACGCTCAGGTCATCTGTCCAGTTGGAGACTACCTTTGCCAGATGAAATGCTTTCTTGTCATCTGCAATTACGGCGAGCGGCTGATCTTTCATTTCCCACCCATCACAGAAAGGACAGCTGAATAGGCTCTTGCCATAGAACTCTTTCAATCGCGGGATGTCCGGAAGAACTTCCTTGAAGCCGATTGCGAGAATAATTTTCTTCGCGTGATGCACTTCTCCAGTTTCTGTCTCCAACTTGAACAAATCATCTACTTTATGAATACAGTGAACCCGCTGTTTTACAATTTTCACATCCGGGTACGTGCTTAATTCTTCCTGAGCGATCCTTTTGAGTTGCTGTGGATGTACGCCATCACGTGTAATGAACCCATGAGATTCAGAAGTTACAGCATTTCTCGGCTTGTTATCATCAAACAGAATCGTCTTGCGTCTGGACCTGCCAAGTACGAGCGCGGCATTCAGCCCGGCCGGCCCCCCTCCAATCACAGCACAGTCCAATATCATTGCGTCATCCCCTTTTCATTTATGTGCTTCGCTTCCGCTTCTTTTGCGATATCGATTAGGAGCTTCGAGGAGAGTTCATTTCTCAAATGATCTTCAGCCTCTCTCATGACATTTTCAATCAAGCAGCCTTCATGATGAATCGAGCAATCAAACAAACTAGCATCTCCTTCAATAGCATTAATGACATCCAAAAAAGATATTTCATGCTTGAGGCGAACTATCTTGTACCCGCCCTTCGCACCCGGCGTCGAACGGATCAATCCTGCTTTCGTAAGTTTCGTTAATATTTTGGACAAATACGTCGGGGAAAGATGCTGCATTTCAGCCAATTCCTGCACGCCGACTGTACTTCCCTCAGGCTGCAGCAGAATATGGACCATTGTATGCAATGCGTAGCTTGTCGCTTTTGAATATCTCATTATTTTCTCTCCTTCCCATTAGTAGATATCGAAGACATCGGATATCTGTAATTGATTTTATTATATTGCCGGCTATTAAAAAAGTCAACATTCTTAATCGAATGCTGCCCTTGAAACTACTTTTTTCCCGAGCAGCAGCCCGTTTTTCACTTCCTGAACTCTTCTTCCAGAAATTGCACAAACGCCTTTACGATATTCAAATGAAGCGATTCCTTGTGGTACAGCATCCACGTTCTGCGTACGATTGGTTTGCCGTCCAGTGTATAAATATCCACCTTTTCCAGTTCCGGCACGTCATCTAAAATCAGCCGCGGCAAAATAGCATAGCCAAGCCCGTTCATCACCATCTTTTTGCACGTATCCGCCTTATCCACTTCGATGCTGACGAGCGGCGGCTGGGCAAAACGTTCCGTCCACCAATTATCGAGCGAATTCTTCAACAGGGCATCCGTATGATAATCAATTCGCGGAAGGTTTGGGAGATTCTCCATGTCGATCTTCTCTTTCGAAGCGATGCAGATCGTCTCCTCCATCAGCAAATGCTTCTCATCTTTCCAGCTGAAATCCCCTTTTACAATGCCGATATGCACGTCCTGATTGTACGTCAGATGCGCAATCTGGCTGCTTAGATTGGTCGTCACCTTGAATTCAACATCCGGATACTGATCTTTGAACAATTTCAGCAGATTGGGCAGCATATAATCGGTGAAGAATGTCGAAACTCCGAGCCGCAGTGTGCCAGTCAGATTCTCTTCCATATTGATGACATTTTCCTTAATACTTTGGATCCTCAGCAGCATATCGCGCGCACTTTTTGCCAAATACTCCCCTTGCGGCGTAAACTGGATTCCCCTTCTCCCGCGATTGACGATCTGCACTCCGAATTCCCTCTCCAGCACTTGCAGGCGATTGGTCAGCGCAGGCTGCGAAATATACAGCCGCTGGGCCGCTTTCGTAATATTTTTTTCTTCGTAAAGCGTCTGCAGCACCAGCCAGTCTCTTTCATTCAAATGAATTCCTCCTTTTCTGGTATAGGTATAGGTTATGGATAAGGATACAAAACGAGTATTTTATTTATCATTCATAGTACCTTATACTATAGATAACAAGCAATGGATTTGGACGATACACACAACTTAGAAAAACTGAAAGAAGGAATAGACATGAAGAAAGGAAAACTTTTGCATCAATTTCTACTGTTCATTGCACTTAGCGGTTTCGGCGGATTTATCGTTTCATTGACCGGGCTTCCGATTGGCTGGATGATTGGGACACTCCTGACAGCGACCGTCCTCTCTATATTTTATCCGGCAATTGTCAAGCTCCCTCCCAATCAAAACGGACTTCCGAAGTACTGGCTGTATATCGGTCAAGTGATTTTGGGGATTGAACTCGGACAGCGAGTGAACAGCACCGTTCTTTCTGTGTTTCATGAGAGCTGGCTGAGTATCGTTATTATGCTCGTGCTGTCTGTGGTGATTTCATTGGGGTCGGGACTGTTTTTATGGAAATACAGCAAACTCGATATGCTGACCAGTTTCTTCGCCACTACACCAGGCGGACTTTCTGCGATGCCGGGGATTGCGGAGGAATTTGGCGCGAATACAGGCGCGGTTAGTATTGTACAGACGTTGCGGGCGTTTTTGGTTATTCTGACTATACCAATCGCTATAACTATTTGGTTCGGTCATACTGCGTCTGATGTGGTGACAGTTGCAGTGGCTGGATTTGATATACAGCATGTTGGCGTTACGGTTTTATTTGCTGTCCTGGCTGTGGCGGGATACAAAGCGGGGAAACTGCTGAAACTGCCTGCCCCTTGGTTGATCGGCGCGATGCTCAGCGTGGCCGGCGTGAAAATTATCGGGTCTGCATGGATTGGCTTTGACTTCATTGCCTGGTGGCCACACAGCCTGCTGATCATTTCACAAGTATTGATCGGCGCCAGCATCGGTTCCCGTTTCACGAAAGAAATGTTCGTAGGATTAGGCAGGATGATTGTTGTTTCCATGGTGAGCACGATCGGCATGATCGTTGCAATGCTTGCCTGCGCGTATGCCGTCTCGCTGTTTTCCGACATCAGCTTCCTGACATCTGGACTGGCTTTTGCGCCGGGTGGAATTGCCGAAATGTCAACGACTGCCCTCGTGCTCAATGGCGACGCAACATTTGTCGTGACGGTGCAAGTACTGCGGGTCATCGTCGTCTGTGTTACTCTGCCTCCGCTTTTCCGGTTGCTGCGGTATGTGGAGCTTAGGAGGAAATCGATTCCTTTGCGGAGTAAGGAAGTGCATTGAGGGTGGGGTTTACGAGGATAATTTGGGTTTCACCACAACATCTTTCAAAAGTAGAAATTTCTACTTTTGAAAAGTGTATTAGGATATTAAACTTGTCACGTAAAATGCTGAATAATTTTAGTGGTATCCAACTGTCACTGCAATATACGGAGCCATTTAGTAGAAAACTGCCACATCTTAATGTAAAATAGGGGTTAAATTAAATTAATCAAATGTTTTCTAGGGTTCCGCAACAAGTTGTTGGACTGGACCGAGAGAAAACTCATAGCTTTAGCTATGTCACGGAGGGATAAAAGCCTGGGAGATGCTGTTTAACAGCGTTCTCCTGGGCTTTTTTATTTTTATAAAAATTGATTGAGAGGTGTCATTTCGTGAATCGAAATTGGATTAAGGTTTTTATTGCCGCATTTTTTGAGATCTTTTGGGTGATTGGTTTAACTCATGCTTATGACTTCTTTACTTGGACTGGAACAATCATCCTTATCATAGTCAGCAATTACTTAATGATTACAGCAGCATATGTGCTTCCAGCTGGGACGGTTTACGCCATTTTCGTGGGATTAGGTACAGCTGGCACGGTCGTTGCAGGGTCACTTTTCTTTGGTGAGTCATTCAATTGGGGAAAGATTATTTTGATTATAATATTATTGATTGGAGTTATCGGATTAAAGTTAGTTACGCCGGAGAAGGAGAAGAAAGGAGTTGAATTCTGATGGCATGGTTTGCTCTGATTTTGGCTGGATTGTTGGAGACATTTGGCGTCGCAATGATAAATCAACTTACTGTAAAACGTGATTTGCGAACGGTCATATTATTAATTTTAGGATTAGGTTCAAGTCTTGCGTTACTCAGTTATTCATTGCGATTTATCCCTATGGGAACTGGTTATGCTATTTGGACGGGGATTGGTGTTGTCGGTGGTGCATTAGTCGGCATGATATTCTTTGGTGAATCAAAAGACTGGAGGAGAATGGTTTTTATAGCAATTATTTTGTGCTCGGCAATCGGATTGAAATTAGCCGGATAATTGCTAGAAAGGATTGCTAGAAAGTGCCTGTGTAAAAAACAAACATGAATGTTATAATAGTCATGTTTGTTGAAACAATCGCGAATATTTAAATAAACACGA
>NZ_BRCD01000055.1:0-5469 GCF_023707945.1 Sporosarcina sp. NCCP-2331 | reverse complement strand
AACGTAGTATAGATATTATCTTCCTTCTGTCCAGCAACTATATATAAATCAGCATTTACACCATTAACAATATATTTTTTGATACCACTTAGAACGTAACCCTCTTTATCTGACGTTATTTTGGTATCCAAGGAAGATAGATCCGATCCGTGCATAGGTTCTGTTAAAGCAAAAGCACAAATTTTCCCTTCTTGTTTAATAGCCTGTACGTATTTGTTTTGTCTATTACTATCCTTGATGTAAGTGGTTATCGCATAACCTGATAGATAATTAATATGATAAGATAAAGCCAAAGAGCCAGATGCCTTGGCTAGTTCTTTTAAAACTGTGGCATATAAATAAAATTCTTCTTTCAAGTTGATGCCTACGGAAGAAAAGTATCCTCTTTTACCCATTGCCTTGAAAAAGTTCGAGTGAATATACCCCCGCGTCTCACAATCCTGAATTTCATTTTTCATTTCATCTTTCAAAAAGTTTATACAATCTGTTTTAACTTCTTCGTCCCAGTTCTTTGAAAAAAACAAACAATCCCTCCTAATGTTAATTAATGGAATGAATAGGTAACCATTTTGATTATAAAAAATAACCCCCTTCTCTATAATATTAGTAAAAAAATATGAAAGCGTATTCATATTTTGATATACGTTAATAGTTTCTGGAATTAATAATGGGATTACTTAGAAATATACATTTCTTTTTTGAAATAGTCAATACTTTTTAAATTTTAAATAAATTATTACTTAATATAAGTTAACACTGTTTATTCCCAATTAATAGAGAATCTCGCTACAAAGCGTATGTATCAGCTTTGAAATGGTGTTCTCTTTTTTTCTAAAAAACGAAAGAAAAATCCGTTTCTAATAGAACGATTGCGCCCAAACAAAACATCCTACACTTCACCCTTTCTTTTAGATTATCTTATGACTAAGGAGAACTTCCCTCCAACGCTGACAATGTAATTTTTCAAGAGTTCGATTAGAAACCAGGTGTTCCTAGACCATCATCGATCATCTTCCGCTCGCCTATGAACGCGCGTTCTACACCTTTGGAAACGACGAGTTGATTTAGTAGAAAATCTTTCAGATGATTGCCGGCTAACGTGAAGACGATACGGCGGATCATTTTACAAAAGGTACGTTTTTCACCCAGATCCTTGCCAAACCTGAGCTGGCTTCCCAGCCGTCTTTGTCTCGACTTTTTCATCAGTTTGATTAGGATGCGCTGGATCAGCTGCAGGCAGCAAATCTAACGATGCTCGACCAGGTTCACCTGTCCGATAAGCGCAAGTACTGTTTGTGGACCTTGATTCCTCGATTGCCGATACATATGGCCAACAGGAAAAGGCTGCATACTACGCGCATTGCCAGACGGTCGGGTTTTATCTATTAGTCACTTTTGACGGCTTGACCGGTGACTTCCTGAAAGCAAAGTTGCGTCCCGGCAATGTCTATACATAGAGGGTAGAGAAAACAACTTAGATACAATTCAGGGTTGATTCAATTTGTGTGAAGTACAGCTTAATGATAGTGCAGATTGCAGGTACTACATTGAAAACTCCTACCTAAAATAAGTGAATAGACTGCATACTATAAATCAAATAGTGTACTGAACTTCCATCACCCTATTGAATTATCTGTTTCACCCAACAGGTACCGTGTATTAATTAAATACCATGTCCCCAAACAATTAATAGACGTCGTTACCTCCCATGAAAATCTCTGTCAGCCGCAATCATTGCACTGACGGAGTTTCTCGTAAAGTATCCATGTAATCCATTCTAGAAGGAATCCTTTCCCATTTAAAAGATTAGGCGGTATCTCAATAAAACACCGACCTGCCCCCGTCCACATAATACGCCGTTCCATCTTCTGCATCGATCATATGCACATGGCCGTTCATCTTCGGGAACGAAGGGAGATAGGCCAGACGGTAGAAAGTCTCTCCGTCTTCGTCGAATTCCATCGTCATCTCAAGTTTCATCTTCAGCTGCTGCATCAGCCGGTCTACAGCCTCCTGTATCGTCAGCACGTGAATTAATCATCATGCCTGTGTGCAACACAACTCGAAAACCATTCAGAATAGTTTATAAGTTGTGTGACGCACAGGCACTTTCTAATTCTGCCTAATTTTCTACCGGTTATATGACCGTTACAGCGAAAAGGTCATCGCTCTGGCCATTATGACATCTCCAAACGAAAGCAAAGCACCCGCTGATTTTTATTACGAATCTTTTGGCACAACGCTTCATTATGCAGTAAAGCCGTGCTGGCTGCAAAATATCTTCATAAAACAAAAGACAAGGACCAGCAGCGCTACCAATTCAAAATGAAGCTTATGAGGGAAATCGTCCGAAATGAGAAATATCCGCGAATTGCGGTCCAGGCCGTATTTCATTTCATTGATTACTTACTGAAATTGCCAAAAGACTTAGAACTAAAACTGGCGGAAGTTATGTATCCCGTCTTATGAGAGGAGAAGAAGTTAATGGAACTTTATGATAAGGAAAATGCATCGCCTACTATCGCCAATGCTTTTGAAATGGAACGGGTGGAAGGAAGATTAGAAGGTAAAATGGAAGGTAGAGTGGAAGGCGAGAAGAGAGCGTATCTTCATATTGTACAGAATCTGCTGAAGAAGGATTGGGCCATCGAAGATATCGCAGATTTGACGGGGCTTTCTGAAGAAGAAATATCGGTAATCCGCCTTGCATTGCTTCAGTAATTTTAGGATGATGCCTGTGCGCAAAACAACTTAGACACTATTCAGAATCACATCCAAATCGTGTCGAGCACAGGCATTACCTTTCAGAAAACCGGTACATATACTATCCGTGACTTGCCAATTACCGCCCCGGCAGCATCTACTGCATGGACTTGGAAATACGGACAAGCACCCGTTAATTCCACAGCTGTCTCAAATCCGTCTCGTTCCTTACAAGCTACGACTGCCATTGCATAAGGGTTCCATCCAGCCAGCACCTTCCAGCCTGCCGCTTCTGTAGCACCATTCCACGACATATAAATAATCGCAGTACGGCCCCCACATACCCCCACCCCTATATCAGGACGCTCAAGCGGCAGCCCGACCCATTCATTTTTAAAAGCTCTGTAGGAAAAATTATCGCCCGGGAATTGCATATCGTAAATCATATTCAAAGCCAGATTTTCCTTCGTATTGCCGGCATATTTAAACTCGGATACGTAAGGTCCCTGTCCCCAGCCGATCAACTGATTTGCATTTGGCAGTTTTTGCATATTCCCTTGATGGGATGCATGAACTGGAGGATCGTGAAAATAGGTCCGATCCACCTTCGCTGTCATCTGCTGCTCATCCAGCTGTAAAATCAAACCATGCGACGGTCCAGCAGGCGGCGTATCCGGTGTGGCGCAGCAAGCATTATCAAATAGACTGATTCGGTTATCCGTTCGGTATCGTGCATGATGCTGCCATGAAAACTCCGCCCCTTGTCCAAAAGTGAAATCACTTTGTTTTCCGCCAAGCTGCCAGATGATTTCTCCTGTGGCCTTATCAATATGGTAAATCGCAGACATATTCCGCATACTGATCAACAATGTATGATCCGGTCCTTCCTCCACCGAATTCACATGGAAACAATCCCAGATCCCGTTGCTATCTGCCGCAGCTGTAACAGGCACCATCGAATCCGCCGGGTTAATATGGGCCAGCACATCCCATTCATACAGCAGCTCACCTGTAGACAAATCGACTTCCTGTATTGCAAAATTATCAATATAGCCGCCCGGGGTTCCTCCATAAACAGATAGATCGGCAGGTACTTGCTTTACTGCGGTGAACAAGGCTGTGTTTCGTTCGGTGATAGTAAATTCATGCACATCTGCCGTGTACCCGTTTTGCGCCTCTATCGTCCGGATCACGTGGTAATGCTGATTGAAGATTTGAAAGACGGCACCGGGCAGCGGATCCCCGATGGGAAGGCTTGGATTGGCGGATTCCGTGCCAGAAATCGTTCCATGCCACGTCGTAAGAACAGGGCGTCCAAGATATGTCTGCATTCTGAAATTCCTGTTCTGTTTTTCCGGGGTGTCCGACTTGAACCAGACTGGATTACCTGCTTCATCCATGATCAATGCACCTGTCTGTCCTACCATATTTTCTCCATACATCGTATAAGGAGCCACGAATATATAGCCCGCTGCTGTACCCGGCTTGATCACATTCACGGTAACTTTCATTGGCTGTAAATGCGGTGCCGAGACAAAATGCCATATTTGTGAATCTGTCACGTGCTTACTATTTTCAAAAAGGTGCTTTGATTCTGATTGATCCCATCGCACTGCCATCACATCACCTTCTAATTTTAATATGAGCTTTCTGATATATATGCAATGCGTGCATCTGTTAGTCGATTAGGTTGCAGAGACGAGCAAGATACATGTTGGTGCCACTTTAACATCAGGCACCTTCATTAGACGCCGTCCACTCTTCTAGGTATGATAGACCTAACACACCCTAAGGAGAAGCCCATGAACCGTGAAGAGAAAAAACAATTTAACAAGCAGCGGATGCTAGAGGCCGCCGTGCATTTATTCAGCCAGAAGCCCTTTTCAGAAGTTAGCATGAGGGATATCGCAAAAGAGGCAGAGGTTTCTCCTGCACTTTTCTATAAATACTTTGACGATCAGCAGCACCTCTATATAGAAGCGATGAAGATCGAGGCGCAAAAAATGATGGATGGTCTCTCTGCTATCCACGAACTCCCCCAACTAGTGGAATACTACATCCGCCACATGTTCAATGAAGAAGTCCTCTTTCAGATGATGGCTTATTTCATGTTGGAAAGCGCAGGAAAACGGACTGCCCTCCCTGCCAATCAAGAGATTTCCAAATTGATCGGACATTTCGAGTCTGTGCTTCTGCCTCTCTATCCTGCCGATGCAAAACGGGAGTCTCAATTACTGTTTTCGACATTAAACGGTTTGCTCATCACCTATAAAAACCATCCCGCCTTTTCAAACGAGCAGGCACTGCAGCATATCCTGTCACTCGCCGAGAGATATCTCGATCATTTGAAGACAGCTGAATAAAAAACTGCACAGAAAACAGCACCTTCTCCAAAAAGGTGCTGTTTGTTTCGTATTCGAATCAGTTGACCACCAGTTCCTTCAAGCGGTTCTTCAGTATTTTTCCCACAGCATTACGCGGCAGTTCATCCACGAACACTACTTCTTTCACCGCTTTATAGGACGCCAGCTTTTCTTTGCTGAAGCTGATTACGTCTTCTTCGGACAACTCTTCATTCGGGGCTTTCACAACTAATAAAGCGGTGCCTGTGCAGCAAACATTCACGTTTGTTTGGCCCCTTGCTAATTTTTCACTGCTAAAGGTCTCAGCAACTACAGTAATTCAATGTTTTATTTACCTATTCTATAAATCCTCGTATAATGATTCTAATGTCCTGTATGGGTAGATTATATTTTATGACTAAAG
>NZ_BRCD01000054.1:0-6414 GCF_023707945.1 Sporosarcina sp. NCCP-2331 | reverse complement strand
GATTTTTCAATAAATAGGCCATTTAGTTGAAGATTAATACCAAATCTCGAAAGCCCTAAAGATGCTATAGATAAAGTGCTAAAAGAAAAATAAGTTATGATTTAGTGTGTCCCGACAACAAATCGGGGCACATTTTTTTCGGCTCCATGTGAAGCTGTTTATAATTTGCTTTGTAGATAATGAATAAATGAAGAAGTTGAAACTCTTCAGTTACCTAGATGACTCATTCAAATTTAATTTTATATATCTTTGAGCTCTTCACCAAAACGTGTGCTTGACAACCCTGTCACGTGCATGTTGGCAGTGTGTGGATTTACTATATGAGGGTTACGTTTCTCGACTTTGTAGGGATTCTAATTGAAGTGTGAGTTTGCAGTTTAAATCCGCTTCGGCGCTGGGGGATTGCCTTACGCTATGAGCCTACTGGCGAAGAGCATGCCAGCAGTCTCACAGCCACGGCCTACCCCGCAGTTGCGCCTGCGCTGGTGTTGAAAAAGTACAATGTACTGATTTTTTTGCAGAGTATGAATTAGCTTGTCTTGTTCCGAATTCGAGCTTGCAAACGCATCGATCACAAGAATCTAAGCCTTTGCAGGATGATAAGTATTGCCTGAAAAACCTTCCCCATTGTAATAGCTCCAAATAGTTTGCTCAATTAAGGCAAAGCGAGTCCTGTGCTACTCGCTTGAAAAGCGTGCCGTCTGGAGAGGAAATCAACGGTACCGCTAAGCTGGTGCGATTATAAAAAATGGAATAGGCTTTTTTAGAGATTAATAATCCATTTGATTTCGCTGCTATCAATTTATAAACGTGATAGAATAATATAAGCAGCTACATAAAGCGGATGGACGGTTGGCACTCCCTTGAGAAAGGGGGTGTTTATATGGTGACATACGACGCAATGAACATGTTATTCCAATTTGGAATGTTCCTCGCAACAATGGCAACAGCCGTTATTGCAATAATTGCTCTATTCATCAATAGAAAAAAGTAACCACCCTCCGCAAACGACCAAGTATGCAGGGTAGTTACTATTTGTGACACTCTTTAATTACACTGGTCAACCGCACTTCAAGCGGATGTCAGCTGCACTGACGGGGTGTTAGCAGCACCCGGTCTTTTTTAGTATATGCTTAGTTTACCACAAATATAACAAAATTACACATCTTAAAAAGTGCATACTAAGATGATCACATATGCTATTTTAATAAAGATCCTCCATTAATTGGCGTGATGGTCCAGCCAAGCATATTCCATTCAACAATAAAATAAGACAAATAAAAACGCACATGATTGTGCGTTTTTACTCATTTTTTCCTGTAATCTATGCTTCAAGCATATTTTCACGCATAAATATAAAACAAATATTCCTGCCCGTTTTGAACCGGTTCCTGCGCAAAAGTATATCCGTGAGCCTTTGCTTCTTCCGGAACATTGCGGAAAGATCCCGGACAGTCGGTGATGACTTGCAGAAGTTCGCCTTTGTTCATTTCCTCAAGTGTCTCCAGCGTATAGATGACAGGGTAGGGACAAGATTCGCCGCGCAGATCCAGTGTGAAATCAGCTTCTCTTTCAGTTTGCATGGACGTTTGCTCCTCTCTTGATCGCTAACTTCTGATGATAGCGTTTTTCTCGATAAACCGTCAAAGCATAGAGTACGCCAAGCATCGCAAGGGTGGCTGTAATAGCTCCAACCGGTCCGATAGAATCCAGCAGATTGATTTTTGCTCCGCCTTTTACCAATACATTATACACGCCGAGGTGATCCCATGCATATGCGAGGAACGTAGCCCCGGCAATATTGCCAATGAAGACGGGCAGGAACAATACCTGCCCTTCCATCAATCTGTACATCATGCCTGTCTCACACCCGGACGCCATGACAATACCGACTCCGAATAAAACCCCGCCGACAAATGTGCTCATTGCGGCGATCTGGGTAATCGGCGTCAAGTCATAAATCGAAATCACGATGATGGTGCAGATGGAACTGACAGCCATTCCGACGATAATCGCTTTTGCCATGACGCTGCGTCCGACAAGAAACAGGTCACGGAACGCAGAAGTGAAGCAAATTTGGCCGCGTTCAATCAGAATACCAAAGAAGAGGCCGAATAAAGCACCCAGCCCGAGCAATTTCTGCCCGGATGCAAAAAAGTAGATGATAAGCCCGGTGTACACAATGGCAATCGCACCGCCGACATACGGCTGGATGACATGTTTCTTAACAGCCGATGGCTTCCCGGCGCCCCGTGTAATCGAAGGCTTGCCTTTCCACCAGCGCGTCTTGGTCAGCTTGGCACCGAAATACGTGCCGATTCCCGTAGCGACAATGAAAATCCAGGAATGGAAAGAGAATTGCGGAACGCCTGTGAAGAAAGCGGCCAAGTTACAGCCAAGCGCCAAACGCGCACCGAATCCCGCAATGATACCGCCGACAAGCCCCTGTACGTAGCGGCGTTTCTGCTTCGGCAGGCGAATCTTGAAACTATTGCTGAACAGCACCATAATCAGCGCGCCGATGAACATTCCCCAGACAATCCAGCCATCCGGGCGATTCCATGTCGTGCCTTTCAAATGAACCATGTCGAAGTATTGCCAGCCGGATATATCCACTCCGAACAGCAGCAGAATATCGCCGCCAAGCCGGGTGAATTCACCGGTTACTGCCCAAACAGTAGATGTCAGCCCGAAATATAAAGCACTTAAAATCCCTGCTATAAGCAGAACGACATAGGGATTCCAGTAGCGAGTAAAAAGTGATTGAACTATTGTTTTCATTCAATGTTGCTCCTCATAAAAAGACCTTTTTCTAGTGTAGTCCTAATTAATGAGAAATCAAGTGAAAAATACTCCATTAAGAAGAAAAATTTGAACGGGGACCCGGCCGAACGTTTGGTATGCTCGGACTTACTGATCTATAATCGTTAATAATTCACGGATATCTGTTCGTTCCTGCGGTTCCGGAATATGTTTCGGATAACCGATCATCAGCGTGGCAACGACTTTCTCGCCCGGCTTGACACCGATGGCTTCCCTGAAAACCGGATCATAAATCCAATCATTCGAACGCCAAATCATCCCGATGCCGCGTTCCCAGGCGGCGAGCTGGAAGTTCTGAATCATCGTGGAGACAGCTCCGTAATCCTCATCCCATCTGCGCTGCCGAGGATCTTCGGGCATGATGACGACGAGATGCAGCGGGATATTCCGGAAGTAATCTGCTTTTCGCTGTACTTTTTCTGGCACTTCGCCGTCAGTTTTCGGCTGGGACTCTATGTAGGCCTGCACAAATTGTTCTTTTCCTGCTCCTGCATACAGTTGAAAACGCCAAGGCTCCGTCAGCTTGTGATTCGGAGCCCACTTCGCGACGTTCAGTAATTCAATGAGTTCCTCAATATCTACAGAATCCGTCTTGAATGCCTTGATCGTTCTTCTGCTCATGATGGCTCGTTCTACATCGTTTTTTCCTTCATAATTCACGAATAAAAGCTCCCTTCATATTCAAATTAATAACGTTAATGAAAATCATTATCAATTACCATCATATCATGAGTATATATATTCTCAACTGTTGTACATAAGCGAAAATTTGGATGAAAGGTGCGGAGAAGTACTGGATTGGTTCGTGTACTGCTGTTTTTGGTGCGGCGGCAATTGATGAATGTGCGGTTCCAAGGAGTTTTGGTTCGTTCCGGAAGCGTTTTGGTGCGGCAAATCAGGTTTTTCGCGCGGATGGACAGCGTGTAACAAAAAAAGCTGCCCCGGACAGTCATTTCTGACATGCAGGGCAGCTTTATTAACTGCTTACTTCATATAGTAGATCGGTGAACCAGGTCCTAAATCGATGCCCAGCAGCATCCAGATGATCAGTGTCAGACTCCAGAATACCAGGAAGAACATGGAGTAGGGGAACATGACCGAGACAAGCGTCCCGATGCCCATTTTCTTGTCATATTTCTGTGCAAACGCGATGATGATCGCAAAATAGGTCATCAGCGGAGAGATGATATTAGTTGAAGAATCCGCCACACGATACGCCATTTGCGTTAATTCGGGAGAATAGCCGAGCTGCATCATGATCGGCACAAACACCGGCGCCATCATCGCCCACTTTGCAGACGCACTGCCGATGAACAAGTTGATGAATGCGGCAATCAGAATGAACATCAGCAACAGCGGAATTCCTTTTAAGTTAATGCTGTCAAGGAAATTCGCCCCGTACACGCCGAGCACCAATCCCATATTGGATTCAGAGAAAAAGGCTACGAACTGGCTCGCAGTGAACGACAGAACGATGAACATCCCCATCGCCGCCATAGTCGCGGACATCATCGCCGCTACATCTTTATCGTCACGGATCGCTTTCGTTACCTTACCGTAGACTAAACCTGGAACAAAGAACATAAATGCGATAATCGGCACGAGTGAGCTCATGAATGGTGATTTAATAATCGGCATATCGCCCTCGTCTCCGCGCAATGGCGCACCAGGGAAAATAACCAGTAACGCAACAAGCACACCTGCAACAACCACAGATACAACAGCCCAGATGAGGCCTTTCTTTTCAAGAGCAGTCAGTTTCTCAACCTTTTCACGGTATTCACCGTTATACTCGCCAAGACGCGGTTCGACGATCTTTTCCGTCACCCAAGCTCCGACGAGTGTCAGCACGACAACAGAAAATGCGATGAAGTAATAGTTCATGGCAATATTCATGCCATCCGCATATTCCGGATTGATGATCGCGGCCGACATGATCGTCAATTCTCCGAGCAATGCATCTGTGCCTGACAGCAACAAGTTGGCACTGAATCCGCCGGAAACCCCTGCAAATGCCGCAGCGAGCCCTGCCAGCGGATGCCGTCCGAGAGCGGCGAATAAAACCGCACCGAGTGGCGGCAATACAACATATCCTGCATCAGAAGCAACACTGGACATAACCCCTGCAAATACGAGTCCAAGTGTAATCAGACGCTTCGGAACCGACATGACAAAGCCGCGCAGCAATGCACTGATCAGGCCTGAACCTTCTGCAACCCCGATTCCAAGCATCGTAATCAGCACAACGCCGAGCGGGGCGAAGCCGATGAAGTTATCCGTCATGTTCGTGATAATATAATGGATTCCTTCACTGCTCAGCAGATTATGTACTTCGATCATTTCTCCTTCTTTACCGGGATGCTCGGCACTGATGCCGAAATAGGAAACGACAGCCGATAAGACGATGACTAAAAGTGCAAGCACCGCAAACAATGTCACCGGATGAGGCAGACGGTTACCGGTTTTCTCGATCATATCCAAAAACTTCTGGAAAAAACCTCTTTTTTCCGTTTGCATGAAAAACACCTTCCATCTATGAATATTCTGAACTATTATTTTAAAAAATTAAAGAATTTTTTAAACTTAGTCCAGTATATAGAAGAAGGATATCAAATTAAATACTTTGATGAATTAATTAAATTGGAAAATACTTTTGACTTGCGGGAGGATGGTGAATAGTTGGATAAGTGTATATATTGCGGGATTTTATCCGACTGTACATGCAAGTAAACCTGTCCCCGGAGTTTGCAGAATAAAATAGGTTTACCTATATAAAAGTAACTTATTTCGGACGCCGCTCCTTAAATCCTCGTTTAAAGATTTCCTGCACATTATTGATCGTGACATAGGCATCTTCATCTACACGTTCTAAAATCCGGCGCAGCTGCACGACTTCCGACTGGTTGATGATGATATAGAGAATGGGCTGTGCTTCCAACGTATAGCCGCCCCGGCCTTCTAAAATCGTCACGCCCCGGCCCATCGTATTGAGAAGTTCCTGCCGTATGTTTTCCTGATGCTTTGAGATAATCATGACTGCTTTCCGGTCATCCGCGCCGTCCACGATCTTATCAATAATTTTTGCTCCGATATAAACTGCCACCAGCGTATACATCGCTTTCTCTTTCCCGATAACGAAAACGGACAGCGCAATTACCGTAATATCGATCACCAGCATCGATTTTCCGACACTCCAGCCAAGCAGCTGCTGCATTAGCCGGGCTAAGGTCGTGGCCCCGCCTGATGTGCCGCCGACACGGAAAATAATCCCCAGCCCGGTTCCGACAAATACACCCGCAAACAATGCCGCCAGCAGCGTGTCACTGCCGAGCTGCTCGCCCCATGCCTTCGTTAATTCGAGGAAAATGGACATGAACACAATTGTGACGAGTGTATAAATGATTGTTTTCCTGCTGAAGAATTTATATCCGACTGCAATCAATACTAGATTCAAAATGAAACTTACCAGCCCTGGCGACCATTCGAATAAATAATAGGTAATGATAGTGATTCCGATGACGCCGCCTTCGGACAGCATATTGGGAATCGCAAAATAGTTAATACCCAGCGCAAAAATTAAAGAGCCAATAA
>NZ_BRCD01000053.1:0-8900 GCF_023707945.1 Sporosarcina sp. NCCP-2331 | reverse complement strand
GTTTGGCGCGCTGCCGGGCCGGTTTGGTGCGTTATATACGCCGATTGGTGCGGCTGCCGCGTCGTTTGGCGCGCGGACACAGGTTTTTCGCGCGGTTCGCCCGCATATATAAAAAGGTGCCGTACGCAGTTCATCGCGTACGGCACCTTTTCATTTCATCCGCTTAGTAAGCTCGCGCAAACCAAACGGTATGTTTCGCTTCTTTACCACAATTCATACACGTCTTCTTCTCAGCTGGCGGATTGAACGGAATATTGCGTGTCGTGAATTTCGTTTCATTTTTCACATGCTCTTCACATGCATCATCGCCGCACCAGCCGGCCAGGATCCAGCCTGGGATTTCTTCATTCGCAGCGCTGTCTTCAATATGCTTTTTCAGCTCGTCCAACGTGTCGATATGCGTATGCGAATGTTCTTCGCGGAACGCACGCGCTTTCTCGAGCAGACGTGTCTGCATCGTTGCCAGCTCTGCTTCGATGCTTGCCACTGCTTCAGCCAGATCAACCGCGATCTTTTCTTCGCCGTCACGCGCTTTCATCAATGCCTGGTTATTTTCCAGGTCACGCGGTCCAAGTTCCAGACGGACCGGCACACCTTTTAATTCCCATTCATTGAACTTAAAGCCCGGTGACTGATCGGAATCATCCAGACGCACGCGGATGTCTTTTGACTTTAGCTCCGCATAAATTTCATCCAGTTTTTCCATGATCGCCGGATTCTTTTTCCAAGGACCTACCGGAATCAAGACAACCTGTGTCGGCGCAACACGCGGAGGCAGTACTAATCCCTGCTCATCGCCATGAACCATGATGACTGATCCGATCAGACGTGTCGATGTTCCCCATGAAGTTGTATGAACAAACTGGTGCTTATTTTCTTTTGTTAAATATTTAATATCAAATGCTTCCGCAAACTTGGTTCCCAAATAATGTGAAGTTCCTGCCTGAACGGCTTTTCCGTCTTTCATCATCGCTTCGATGGAGAACGTGTCCACAGCTCCCGCAAAGCGCTCAGATGGTGTTTTCTGGCCGTCGTATACCGGAATTGCCAGCAACTCTTCTACGACTTCTTTATAGATCTCCAGCATCTGCATCGTTTCATGGCGCGCCTCTTCTTCATCCACATGCGCTGTATGCCCTTCCTGCCAGAGGAATTCAGAAGTCCGGATAAACGGCAGTGTCTTTTTCTCCCAGCGGAAAACGTTTGCCCACTGATTGATCAGTACAGGCAGATCACGGTAGCTCTTGATCCAGTCGGAATACAAATGACCGATCATTGTTTCAGAAGTCGGACGCAGCGCCAGACGCTCCTCTAACTTTTCTCCTGCAGCTTCCGTCACCCATGGCAGTTCTGGAGAAAATCCTTCGATATGATCTTTCTCTTTCTCAAAGAACGATTCGGGAATCAGCATCGGGAAATAGGCATTTCGGTGCCCAGTCTCTTTAAACCGGCGATTCATTTCATCCTGAATATGCTCCCAAATTTCAAAGCCATCCGGTTTGAACGCGATACAGCCGCGCACCGGTGTGTAATCCATCAAGTCTGCTTTCTGGATTGTATCGATATACCATTTCGTAAAATCATTCTGCTGATTGCTCATTGCCTTATTTCCTCCTTAATAAAAACCACGCGCTAGTTATTCCATACTGCTAATCATATAACAAAACAAGCATTCCTACAATTGAATCCGCCAATGAATGCACAGCAGACGGCAGCATGATCATAAATCCTTGACAGGTGCTCATACATCCCCGGCACGTGATCATTCAACCCTGGCGGCGATCATTCAGACGCCGCCTGCGCTCATACGCGCCGATCAAATGCTTATAACCACCCTGCAGGCGCTCATACTCTGCCTGCACAGGCGCTTCATTGACCTAAAAAAAGCTGCCCCCTGCAAGAGAGGACAGCCAGCATTTCATCAAACCAATTTTTCTTCCGCCAAGACGAACTGCGGCTCTTTCTCTTCATTCGCAGCTTCCGTACCAAAACGGCCTTCCCACTTCGACATCACCACTGTTGCCAGCGCGTTTCCTACAACGTTGACTACTGTGCGCGCCATATCGAGCAAACGGTCAATCCCCGCAATGAACGCCAATCCTTCGAGTGGAATTCCCACAGTGCCGAGCGTCGCAAGCAATACGACAAATGAAACGCCGGGCACGCCTGCAATCCCTTTGGACGTGATCATCAGCACCAAAACAAGCGTGATCTGTTCCGTAATACTCAATTGAATCCCGTACATCTGCGCGATAAACATCGCAGCGAGTGCCTGATACAGCGTCGAACCGTCGAGGTTGAACGAATAACCTGTCGGCACGACGAATGACACGATATCTTTCGGGCAGCCGAACTTCTGCATTTTCTCCATCACTTTCGGCAATACCGTTTCAGAGCTGGACGTTGAATACGCTAACAGCAACTCGTCCTTTAGCACTTTCATAAAGCTGAAAATATTGACGCCGACCAGCTTTGCAATCCCGCCCAGTACGACAATGATGAAGAATGCCATCGTTGCATACACCAGCAGCATGAGCTTGCCCATCGGAATGAGCGATTCCAGTCCAAACTTGGAAACCGTCACACCAATCAGTGCAAACACGCCGAACGGAGCGAATTTCATGATCATATTCGTCACCCAGAACATCGCATCGGCAACACCTTGAAAAACCTCCAGAACCGGCTTTCCGCGTTCACCGATTGCCGCCACACCCAATCCGAATAAAACAGAGAAGAAAATGATCGGCAGCATATCACCGTTTGACATAGACTCCACGATATTGCTCGGCACGATGCCGACCAATACATCCATAAATCCGCCATTCTGCACTTCTTCCGTCGTCTGAACATACTGCGAAATATCTCCTTTTTCAAGAGAAGACATATCGATTCCTTCGCCCGGCTTGAAAATGTTTGCGGACATCAAACCGACGACGATCGCGATTGTCGTAACGATTTCAAAATATAAAAGCGTTTTACCGCCTAATTTACCTAGTTTCTTAATATCTCCCGTGCCTGCCACGCCAATGACCAATGTAGAAATGATAATCGGCACTACAATCATCTTAATCATATTAATGAACATTGTTCCGATCGGCTGCAAGTACTTTTCTACGCCGGGATTACCATAAAAAATGGCACCGACCGCAATACCGAGAACTAATCCAATTAAAATCTGATAGGCCAATGACAGCTTGAATTTCTTTTTCATAGATAATCCCCCTTAGATTTAATCCTGAAAACGCTTTCTTGAAGTAACTTAGGACAATCATATGGGAAACCTACAAAATTCTACACTATCCTACAAAAACTTTTTTTGCTCCTCCAACGTTTCCATATACAAAACTTGCAGAAACTTCTTCGCATTGACTTTAGCAGGCTTCATTAGAAAGCTTTCCTCTTGAATTTGTTTCATTCGCTGGGTGATTTCCTGGAAGTCAAAAAACCTCGGTGCATAGTATTCAAATTCTTCAATTGTATAATCTATCGCTCCAAGCGATGCTAAATGTTCCATTGCAGTCTGAATAGAGCGTCGGATCCGCTGCTCCATCGCTTTGCTTTCCTTGGCGATATTCTTCGGTTCCACTCCTGTCTTCTGCAAAGCCATTTCATATAACTCTTTTAAGGGAGGTAATTGCGCCGCCTTTTGTTCAATCAGCACTTCTACGATCGCCACAATATCCCGCGTGCTGCTTTCACCGATAATTCCCATATCATGCAGCTTTGACAGCACAATATCCTTTGCCGGGCGCTTCATTTTCGGCTGCTCCACAGAACCAATCTGCGCAAGCGATTCCCGGATCGTCATTAAAGAATTTTTCAGCCGGATTTGTTCTGCCGTCCGCCGCAATACGCTTTGCACTTCAATTTGATTGATCGGCTTATGAATAAAAAACTCCACTCCGACTTGATACGCTTCGCCCACCATCTCTTTGCTGACTACTTGACTCAGCATGATGAACTGTCCTGTAAACCCTTTCGATTTCAGCTGCTGAATCGTCTCGATACCATCGAGTTCCGGCATCAGCAGATCGATAAGCACTAGATCGGGGGCTATGGACAAAATTTGCGGGATCGCTTTCACACCGCTGTCCGATTCTCCCACAACCATTCCAAAGTCCTGCTCCGCCAAGATATTCCTCAGCATCAAACGGCTTGCCTTATCATCATCTACAATGAAATACCTCATGATTACGTCTCCTTCATAACCGATTCGACAGGGATCCTAACACTGACGATCAGCCCGTCTTTTAGCCGCTCCAAACTAATCTCGCCCTGCATGGATTCAACAATCCTCAACACATGCGATAATCCGATACCCGTAGCCGCAACACCCTGTTCATTGAATTTAGTCGTGTACCCCGGTTCGAAAATTATTTCTTCATGTTCAGCAGGGATACCTTTGCCTGTATCCTGCACACTTACACGGACCTTGCCTTCTTCAATCTCTACAGTAATCATTACACGCCCCTGCCCGTCCAGCGCTTCTATGGCATTAGACGTCAGATTATTGAGGATTGCGAGCAGTGGAATATGCTGATCTGTCTGAAAATCCGCATCAAAAGCTGTTTCGATCGTACAGTCACGTCCAATTAATTCGCTGTACTTTTCATTTGCCGTCACAACGAGCCCCAGTAAATCGGATATGTAAAATGATGTCACTTCCTCGCGATTTATCCACTTCGACAGTCCTGCCAAAATCCGCTGGGAATCTTTCTTCACTTCGTGGATTTCCTGCGCGATCTGCAGCGCCTGCGTACTGAGCTGGCCCTGCCCTTCTCTCTTTAACCTGCGGTATAAGTCATGACTGGATGCGGTAATCAGTTCAATATTGTTCATCGATTTCTGCAGATACAGTGTTTCTGCATAGAGCTCTGACCCAACGCCAAGCATTTCTACCACCCGCTGTTTTTCTTTTGACAGCGCTACAGAGCTGTAAAGTCCCACAGTGAAAAAACTCCGCAGTAAAGCTACACCCATCAGGATGCCACATTCTTTCATTTCCAACATTGATTCATGCATCAAAAAGTTCCGAAGCGCATGCTCTGACGTATTGCTGATCACTTCGAATAAAAATGCCAGAGTACCTAATCTCAGCGGAAACGATTTATACTTTTCCAGATCAGCAAAATGCCAGCCGACCGCGATTATGAAATAGAATAGGAAAACCGGTACATGCATGCGCAGACTTTCTTCTAAAGGCGCACCGAACCATACTTCCTCAATTACACGGAACAGTACGACCGTTACAGCTGTGATAAAACCCGTTCGCAGCATGGAAACCGGGGGATATATTAAAATCAGCAAGAAAAATACGATGCCGCCCAGTGCAAACCGAAACGTTTCATCCGCAAATGGCAGAACTTTTAATTCGCCTGTCAGTGCTGTCAAAACCGCGATAATTACGATGCGTGCTGCTTCCGACTGTGAAATCTGAAGCCAAGCGGATTTAGTGTTCATTGATCTTCCCCTAATGAAATAGTAATCGTAACCGTATTATAACAAGTCAAAAAAGTTTATGCAGTTCTGTGATTTACTGAACAGTGTGCACCTGGAATATTCCATATCCAGCAAGAATGAAATATCACTTGCTCCTCATGTTGCAGCGAAGCATTATGCAGATGAATGGCTACGCGGAACAGGTCTGGTTTATACGATGATTCATCTAGGTGCATTGACGAATATTGATTCCATTTACTAGTGACGCTATAATGTGCCTGTACCAGAACAAACATGAAGTAACGAATTCATAAGTTGTTTTGTGCAGGCATTCTGTGAAATAAAGACATTCATTGAATTTTATTGAGAGAGAATTTATCGGAGGCGGCGTACATGAGTCAAGAAAAATCAACAGTTGGCTGGGATGCAATTGATCATGCATTGACTACAATTTACGGTGAGCAAGAACCTGCACATTTTGGAACTCTTTTATCCTATGCCCTGGGAGGAAATGATCCCCTGGACGGAATAAGTGTTTATAAATCGGAGACGCCAGTTCCCCACTGGCATTTTGTCACGTATGGATTTTCAGAACTCTATGACAAAGAATTGGAAGACCCCGAAGAGAGCGGCTACGGATTCGAACTGACATTCCGGCTCACCCGCAACAATGATGAGATGGAACCGCCGGCTTGGGCGCTGAACTTATTGCAAAATATGGGCAGATATGTATTCAACAGCGGAAATGTCTTTCGCAACGGAGATTATTTAGATGCTAATGGTCCGATTTGTCTGGGAGCGGACACATCGCTGACTGCTCTTGCATTTGTTTCGGATCCGCAACTTCAGTCTATGGATACACCGAATGGACATGTGCAGTTTTTGCAGATGGTTGGTATTACGAATGATGAACTGGAAGCTATGCAAACTTGGAATACACTCGGCGTACTGGCTTCAGGAGAAGAACAAATCCCTAGCTACGTAACCGACCTGAATAGAAAATCACTCCTGTCAGATGATTCGATAGCCGATGCCATACAAAGTGGAATGGAGCACGAAGGATCCAATACAGGCATACTGTTTGTGGATCAATTAGGATGGTCGACAGCTAAAAAAGGCCTGTTTCGCAAACCAGTGTCAACGCTGACTCTCGGAGCGAAACAAGCAGAAATTATTGGTAAGCTGCTTCAAGGACGTTTGTTGAAAGAGAAAGAACTGACTCTTTCCGGTCCGGACATCTCCATCCAATTAAAACCGATGGAACAGACGACGTTCGTGTCAGAAGGAGACAGCATCAAACTCTTCTTGGATGAACGCACCGTAAAAGAATTGAGCAAACTGCTGCTGCCAAAAGAACGTACATTCAAGCTGGCTTCTGCAGACTGGCTTTCTGTACAAGTTTTGAAAACAACGATCACTGACGATGAAGGCACTATCGTGAAAGTTATTGGTTAACTAGTAGTCAAAGAAACAACGGATTCTATTTAACAACAACACAGCAACAGCCAGTGCGGTCCGTTTTCTGCACTGGCTGTTTTCATGACGAAAATTAATCAAAATTTTTTTCTTATGATGTATACTTTTTTCGACCTTCTCCGTCTTATAGGTGTTAACAACATAAAGTAGGTGGCCGCTTGCAAAATCAAACCATCGAGGACTTATATAGGGATAGATCCCGCATCATTTTCCGATATCTTCTGAAAATCGGCTGTTCTAAAGAAAACGCTGAAGATATCGTTCAGACAGCCTTTTTCAAAGCTTTTGAGCATATGATCCATCTGAATACGGATAATCCTTCCGCGTGGCTTTTTAAGGTATCCATTAATCAGTACCATGATCTTTGCCGAAAGCAAAAGCGATATCCCCATGTGCAAATCGATGAAAACTTTCTTGAGAATATGTGCCGGATGGATGAAGACGGTGAACACCTGATGCTGAGGAAAGAACATAAGTCAGAAGTAGAATTCGTTCTGAATCAGTTGACCCCGGCTCAGTCTAACATGTTGATCCTGAAATATGAACTCGGTTTATCGTACGAAGAAATCAGTGTTCTGCTGCATATGAAAGTCGACACAATCCGAACGACACTCTATCGCTCACGGAATACATTTAAACAGAAGTGGAGTGAGTTTCTTGAAAGACAATCATGAAATGGATGATCTTTTCAGTTTTGAAGGAAACGAAAAGAATATCATTACTAAAGCAAAACGAAAAAGTACACTCCGTATTGCCAGCATCAGCGGACTTGTATCTTTTCTAGTGCTGATCCTCGTCATCTTACTAAAGCTTCAAGTGACACCTTGGCTGCTGAATAAAGAGATAATAGCTCAAGATCAGTACTACGATGTATACGGTGCAAATACATTTATCGGGCCGTGGGAAGAATCCATCCGAATTATAGGAAGCAACGCGACAGCTCCCCAGTATAAATTACTGGACGGACAGCCTGTCTACCGAGGAGAAATCAGCAATGACTCCAATCATATCGAAGTCCATCTATCTCCGAACCGTTATGAAACATACAACTACTTTGGCGGTAAAGTAATGAATTTCCTGCATCCTGAGGTACTGTCCGCGCAAATTCCAAATGAAGTGCAGACTATCGATGCCTTTCGTGAACAACAACTCATTGAAGTGGGTCTTTCATTTGACAAGGGCTATTCATTGGCCGAAGTACAGTCTATGCTGCCAGAGGAGTTAACGCTTCAATGGGCATGGGTGGAAACCTATAGCAAGGGCGCTATCGAATCACTGCAAGCTTCTGATCCGCCCTCTCATATGCTGACAGAAAATGAAGTCATCGGGTTTTCCTTGACTGATGAAACGGGCGCCCCGGTACAAGAACCGGAGGAAAGATTCATCGAGTCTGTGAAGTCTGCCAAAGATCAGAAAGGACGCTATCAAAAAGAGATGGCTTCTATTTATGACGGCCTGAGCAAGTCGGGATCACCTGAAATTAAAATTATTGGAGCAGTGGTTGTCGGAACCAAACAAGAACTTCAGCAATTACAAAATGCATCTTATATCCGCGCATCGAGTATAGGTGCTGTGGCAGATACTTTTAATTAAAGGAGAAGAACATTATGAATAAAACTGTACAATGGATTATTTGGGTGCTGGCGCTGATTGCGATCAACCTTCCTGCCATTTCGTTCGCTTCATTTGCGCTTTTCGGCACATCGGAAGGCACTAGCTTATTTTCAATCGACTATCTTATCGCAGCACTTATCGTTATGTTGGCGAACGTCATTAACTTGCAGTTGTTTATCGTCATCAAAAGAAATCACTATAAAGGCTTTATCTACGGCTTGATTCTGGCCGTGATGGAAGCGGGCAGCCTTTATCTATTTGCGTTCACATTCTATATGCCATGGATGATTATTTCAGGAATTATTATATTGGCAGCAATCGGTTTACTGGTAAAAGAAATGATTTTGAAAAAATAAGAGGATATAAAAAAG
>NZ_BRCD01000052.1:0-11096 GCF_023707945.1 Sporosarcina sp. NCCP-2331 | reverse complement strand
ACGCGATTGTTTGGTGCACAGGCACCATTTTCTTTTCACTGTTTAAATATATGTTTCTTATGCCATTTCAGATAAGGCTTGTTGTTCACGGTTCTGTTTACTCTCAACTTTGTGTGAAGACCGTACTTTTCGTAGTCTTCTTCAGGTATTGCAGTTGAAATATGGATCTTGCCTTGCCCGTCAAATGCAATGTGCCCGTTCTGATAAAGGGCATCGTGGTTACGGCAGAGCAGAATGCCGTTGTTAGGATTGATGCGTTCACTGGCTGTGCAGTCTTTCCAAGGTTTTGCATAACTTGCTTGAAGAAGTTCCGGCAGCTTTATTTCGCACAGTGCACATTGATCATGCCATAGCGGCAAGAGATCTTTTCGAAATCGCTGTTGTCCTACTCTTACTTTAGTCTTCGTTTCTGATTCGGTTTCAGAAAGAAGTGGAATTAGAAAATCTTGTTCAGTCTTTTGCACCGTGCCCATCACAAATTCCAACTGTTCTTCATCTATTTCGTAAATGTTCAGATCTGCAATCAGCTCGACCAGTTTGATTGTAAGTTCTTCATTGCACGGATAAAGATAGCCCTGATTGCCATTGGCATTTTCTTGAAACGGAGAATACAATATTGGCAGGAGCGGAAGGATTTCATCAAAAGAATTAGCAATCGTTAACGGCTTATCAAGTTCATAATACTCGACCTCCACTAAGTAGCCTTTCGCGTTTTCACTGTCGGGAAGCGGGATAGTAATTGGCTTGTATTCTTCTCTATATCCCGACTTCGCTACACTGATTGCCACAATATCCCCTTTAACATAATGAAAAATACGATCCCCCTCGACTACTTCTTTCATCCGTTCCCAGAAATGATGAACATTGCCTATACTGTCCTGCTGCAATGAAAAGAGGATACCTAATACTTTCTCTTCGTGGTAGGTGCGCCCTTGCATAACTATGTAACTTTCCATGTCTTTTCACTCCTTTACAGGCATCTGTATTTATTCTCCTTTCATTATATAGTAAAAGGTACCTGCGCAAGATCATATTCTGAATGAATCGTGCGCAAATACCTTTATTTATTGTTTTTCCACTGCTCCGGGTCCCGCTGTATGTTTAACAACAACATATAAGTATTCATAAACTTTTCAAATGAACCCATTCAGTGTAGACTAAACATATTCAAGTTTAGTTAAAATGAACCCATTTAAATATACAATATTCAGGAGATGATTCCACTGAGAAGATTCAATTATGAATCACTGCAAAAATTCATGATGCCGATGGAAACAGTGAATTTAATTGCAAAAATAAACGAATATAAAGGTAAACAAGACCTATATAAGCAGCAAGCTCCGCAAATTTTAGAAACCCTGCGAAACACGGCAGTTATTCAGTCAACAAAGGCATCCAATGCTATTGAAGGAATCATTATTACAGATAAACGTCTAAAAAGTATATTAGAAGATAATACAGACTTACAAGATCGGTCAGAAGGTGAAATTGCTGGTTATCGTGACGTCCTGCAGTTAATCCACTCTTCTTATGATGCAATCCCCATCAAAAATTCAGTAATTTTACAGTTGCATAAAGAGTTGTATCGATACATTCACATTGAAGGCGGCAATTGGAAAAATGCAGATAATGTTATCAGTGAAACCTTGCCTGACGGTATGAAACGTATCCGATTTCAACCCTTATCGGCATTTGAAACACCCCAGGCAATGCAAGAACTTTGCGCTGCACTGAATGAACGAATGATCAAGGAGGATGTAGAATCGTTAGTAGTAATTGCCGTATTTATTTTAGATTTCCTCTCCATCCATCCATTTAATGATGGGAATGGTCGAATGGCACGCCTGTTGACCTTGCTCCTTCTCTATCAATCAGGTTTCGAAGTAGGCCGCTTTATCAGCTTGGAAAAAATCATTGAAGATTCCAAAGTAATGTATTATGAAACACTTCGACAATCATCAATTGAATGGCATGAAGGCACAAATAATATTATCCCTTGGATTAATTATTTATTAGGAACCATTGTTGCAGCCTATAAAGATTTAGAATCAAGAGTAGGAATTGTTGAAACACAAAAGGGCGGAAAGAGCGAAAGAGTATCATCCTTTATCGAGAAGAAGATTGGTTATTTTACAAAGTCAGAAATCCGCAATGCCTGTCCGGATATCAGTGAATCTACGATTAATCGTGTTCTGAATGATTTGAAAGCACAAGGGACAATAGAATCCGTCGGGCTCGGCCGAAATGCGAAGTGGAAGAAAATTTAATAATAATCTTCTGTGACAACCTTTGATCTGCTGTCAGGCAGCGATGGCACGAAGTAATCTAAAGAAAGATCAATTACATCTGACTCACCGATGAAATAAAAAAATCGACATCCTAATGGCTTTGGGCCTATGGTTGTCGATTTTTTATATTGTACTGAACTCGTGCTTTGTTTCAATGAATTAAACGATTTTACGCGTGAACTGCCATTTCCAGCAAACGTTTTGCCGAAGCTTTCACTTCTTCCATACCGTCAGCAATAATTTCCATTGCTTGGTCCGGCTTGGCATTATGCCCCTCAATTACGACTTCATCGATGATTTCCATTCCGAAGACGCCGCCAAATACATTGCGCATATACGTAACAGCCATTTCCATCGGAGCCGTCTGAGGTGCTGAATAAATACCCCCGCGGGCATTTAAGAAGATCGCTTTCTTATCTGTCATCAAGCTGATCATATTGCCTTCCGCATCATATTTGAAAGCGAAGCCTGCAGCATAGACATAATCGATGAATGTCTGCAGTTTAGCAGGGATCGTTAAGTTCCATAATGGAAATGCAAATACGACAACGTCGGCAGCTGAGATGGCATCCATTGCTTTTTGTTTAGCAGCCAACAGGCGTGATTCGACATCAGTCAGCTCTTCACTGTTCTGCACTTTACCGAAAGCGTTAAACAATTCCTGGCCAAAATACGGCGTATCCTCTTCAAATACATCGTATGTTACAACGTTTACGTTTTTTTCTTCTAATTCAGCCATGAACGTTTCATACATTTTACTGGAAATCGCTTCAGTGGCTGGACGGTTATTTGCTTTTACAACTAGAATATTCATTATTTATACTTCTCCTCTTATGTCTAAAAATATACTGCTTTTTTATTATAATCTACATAAATCAATTAGGTAAGTACGCACTTTAAAGTGGTATAGTATCAAAAAGTATACTGAAGGAAGGGTCTGCACCAAAATCGGTCCTTGACAACATGTCATGTATCTACTGCGAAAATCATGCTGCAGTTTAAATCCGATTCAGCACTGAGGGATTGCTTTACGTGATAAGCCTACCGGTGAAGGGCATGCATCATTGCCTTAATTCTACAAAGAACGCAGAAATACGGCAAAACGAACTCTTCGCTATTCGCTTAGCAACGGCCGATCTCGCAGTTGCGCCTATGCTTGTTTGGATATTGGATATCGTGTTGCTTTTTTGCAGAGTATGACTTGGTCCCGTTTCTCGTCTTTGCAAATACATTGATCAAAAGGATCTGAGTCCTTTGTGGATATTAAGTATTGCATGAAATACCTTATCTATCGAAATGGTCTCAGATATTATGCTCATACTGCCTACTCACACAAAAGGTATTAAAACACCAGCCAGTGTACCGGAGTGGAAGGCGGCGACTCTGGGAGGATCAGCCCGACAGGTGAGACAACTTGCGGGAGTGAAGCGACCAAGTTGGCTCACCGCGGGCCCTCCAGAACGCGTCCGCCTGGAACGCAGGGAAACGGTCTCTTTCCAATTACCATCCTATCCTGCGCAATCACAATCAAATCCCAAACTGCTCATGAAATAGGCTGTCAAGCACACGTTTTGGTGAGAGCCTGAAGGAATTAACCTTGTTTTAACAGCCGATTAGTCAACTCAATGAATTCTACCACATCTTTTCCGACAAGCTCAATTCCGGCTGTCCAGAAATCTTCTTTCGTAATATCAGCACCGAGATGTTTCTTTGCCAGCTCTTCCACTTTCATGGATCCAGTGTCTCGCAGTAAGGCAATATACTTCTCTTCAAATCCTTCAGGGGATTTCAAGTATTCCGCATAGATCCCCAAGCTGAACAAGTAACCAAATGTATAAGGGAAATTGTAAAACGGCACACTGTCGATAAAGAAGTGCAGCTTGGCGGCCCAGAAATGTGGATGATAAGAAGAAAGACTATCACCGAATGCTTCTTTTTGCGCTGCGGTCATTAATTCATTCAACCGTTTCTCTGACACAATTCCTTTTGCACGTTCCTGATAAAACTGATCTTCAAATAAGAAGCGTGCACGGATATTTAAAAACATTGCCGTAGCGCCTTCCAATTTATTCGCTAAAAGAGAGATTTTTTCCTCATCGGTTGCCGCATTTTTTACTGTAGCATCTGCAATAATCGTCTCCGCAAATGTACTGGCTGTTTCCGCCACGTTCATGGCATAGTCCTGATTCAGTTCAGGCATATCTTTCATGACGTAACTGTGAAAAGCGTGCCCTAATTCATGTGCTAATGTACTGGCATCACTTGGTGACCCTGTAAATGTCATGAATATACGGGACTCTTCAAATTCAGGCAAACTCGTACAATAACCACCCGGACGTTTATTCGGACGGTCTTCCGCTTCAACCCAGCGATTTTCGAGTGCATGCTTGGTAAATTCGGTCAGTTTCGGGCCGAATGAAGCGAAGTGCTCGATAATAAAATCGGCCGCCTCATCATAAGTGAAACGTGTGGGTTTTGTTTCGCCTGCCGCAACTGGAGCGTCCACGTCCTGCCAGCCCAACTTTTCCATGCCCAATAGTTTCGCTTTTTGATCTAAGTACTCAAGAAACGTGTGTTTTTGCGCATCGACTGCTGACCACATTGCCGCCAGCGTCTGTTCTGTCATACGGTTGTATTCAAGCGGTTCTTCCAAATGACCTTCTCTGCCGTGAGCTTCCTGCAATGTTAAGCGGTAGCCGGCTAAATGGTTCAGAATGTCTGCAAATACGGGACCTTTCTTAGACCATACCTTTTCCCATTCCTCAAAAAGTCTACCGCGCACTTTGGGATCTGGATCTGCATACATTTTGTTCATTGCCTGTCCAATGGATAAATCAGCAGTTTCGCCATCTTCGTTTGTAAAAGGAACTGTCATAATAGAGCCGACTGTATTATATAAATCGCTCCACGCAGCGATGCCGTCTTTATTTAATTTAGCAATCAGTTTCTCTTCCTCTTCAGATAACAGACGCTTGCCCTGTTCTCGTATTTCATTCAAAGAAAAACTAATTTCGTTTAATGCGTCATCCTGCAGCAGTTTAGTCCAATGTTCGTCTGTAATTGCCACAAGTTTTTTAGTGAATATCGTTGCGAGCTGCTGAATTTCACTGCTTAGTTCCATTACCTGACCGTTGACGACACTTGCATGTTCATCATCCATAAAGGCATCTCGCCACATATTGACAAATGTAGCCACTTGGCCCAAACCTTTTCCGATTACTTCTTGCTGCTTTAATATTGCCTGCAATGCAGATGCATCATCGGCGGGCTCACTATTCCATCCCTTCAGCTGATTCGCATACTGTGCAATCTCTTCTTTTATAGAAGAGATTTTAGTTTGTACTTCCTGAGAATTTGTCCCGCCTTTAAATACCGTTTCTAAATCCCACGTGTCATGATATCTCAATTTAACTCACTCCCTTATCTATCTATTGTAAACTTTATGTCACTTTCAATTCCACTTTCCAAATCCGTGAATACAGCTTTCCCGAATGAACCTCAGCATACGAAAAAGCGCATGACTGTGATTTGTCATGCGCCGTAGACTGTTGTATAGGTTAAAACTCAGGAAGTTCACCAGGCTTCAGTACTGTGCAGGCCGGATCTGCTCTTAGAACAGTCTCAGGACCGTGCGGACTGTAGATGGCAACTAACTTCAGTGTCTCCCATCCTGTGTTAATCGTGGAGTGATAAGACCCAGCCGGTATATGCACACACATGCCGGCTGTTATTTTAGTAGGAGCGCCGTCATCTACTGTCTGTTCGCCCTCGCCTGACACGACATACAGCACTTCCTCTTCTTCAGGATGATTGTGCCGGTCATGTCCTTTTCCGGGTTTTAAATTTACAATGCCCATGCTGAATTTCTGTGCATTTGTTACACGTGGCTCACTGAACCACTTCAATGTTCCCCAATCAAACATCTGAGTTTCCACATCTTCCGGATGAATATAGCGCAAATTTCCTGTTTGGTTTTCTTGGCTCATGTTATCTGCTCCTTTTGCCGAAATTTTATTTGCATGCTTCTTCATTCAATATTATAAAAGTGAGACCTCACTTTTTACTTCTTCTTAATATCTTTAAATCTTTCCGATTGTTCTTTAATCCCTTTTTCTGCCGCGAAACGTTCAATGCTGGAGGCACCAAAGAATCCGACAATTCCATCCACTCTTTCAATTACATAAGCCGCATCCTCCGGCTCTGCAATCGGCCCACCGTGACAGATGACCATAATATCAGGATTGACTGACTTACCAGCGTCCACAATACCTTGAATGCGTTCCACACAGTCGTCTAAAGTCAGGGCCGTTTTTGCACCGATCGTTCCTTTCGTTGTTAACCCCATATGAGCCACCAGCATATCGGCACCAGCTTCAGCCATTTTTTTCGCCTGCTCCTCATCAAATACATAAGGAGTGGTCAGCAGATCCAACTCGCTGGCCAAGCGGATCATTTCGACTTCCAGATCGTACCCCATCCCGGTTTCCTCGAGATTGGCACGGAATGTTCCGTCAATCAGCCCGACTGTAGGGAAATTCTGAACTCCGTGGAAACCTTGATCTTTAAGCTGTGCCAGGAATCTGCTCATGACCCGGAATGGATCTGTTCCGTTTACTCCCGCAAGCACAGGTGTATCTTTTACGATCGGCAGTACTTCATTCCCCATCTCGACAACGATTTGATTTGCATCTCCATAGGACAATAACCCGGCTAATGAACCCCGGCCCGCCATACGGTAACGTCCTGAGTTGTATACGATCAGCATATCCGCCCCGCCGGCTTCACTGCTCTTAGCCGTCACCCCGGTCCCTGCGCCTACTCCCAATAAAATATTACCTTCATTGACTTCTGCTTTAAAACGGTTAAGAATTTCTTGTTTTGTTAACATATTTTTTTGCTCCTTTCTTTACTTTTCAAGTAGTTTGATCAATTGTGCAGCAGCAGCTATTGCAAATTCCTGACTGTTTATATCTGTATCCAGTTCAATGATTTCTACTTTTTGTTGATCTATTTTTTCTTTCAACGTGTCAAATAACACTTTATTTTCATTTGGCCCATAAAAAGCTTGACCCTCGACGTCCAGACCCGACAATCCTTTTAACGGTAATAACAAGACTGTATCTTTCTCGGCCATATTTAATTTTTCTGCAATTACTTCGCCGATTTGCCTGTTTTCCTCAGCCGTTGTCCGCATCAGCGTAACAGTCGGATTATGCTTGTAGAAATTCCGTCCTTCAAATTTTTCTGGAATGGAAGCAAAAGGCCCAAAATTCACCATATCCATTGCTCCTACCGAAACAACTTGAGGTATTCCTCTGGCTGCCGCCGCTTCCAAACGATGAGGACCAGCGGCCAGTACACCGCCGACCAGCTCATCTGCCCATTCTGTTGTCGTAACGTCCAGTACACCATCGATGAAGCCATCCGCTATGAGACTTTCCATCGTGCGCCCGCCAATACCGGTAGCATGGAAAATCAGGACTTCATATCCTTTGTCCTCAAGATAGACTTTCGCCTGATTGATGCAAGGAGTTGTCAGACCGAACATAGAAGCAGCAATAAGCGGCTTTTTTTCCACTTCGGTATTGCTTTCAAATTTCACCATGCCCACTATGGCAAACACTGCATTGGAAAATATTTTTGTTGAAATGATATTTAAACCGGCAACATCCACTACGGAAGGCATCATAATAATATCGCTCGTGCCGATATAAGGTTCTGTATTTCCCGAAGCAACGGTCGATACCATCAGTTTAGGCACACCAATCGGCAGTGCTCTCATTCCAGACGTTACGATGGACGAACCCCCAGTACCCCCAAACGACAATACGCCATCAAAATTTCCTTCTTCATATAATTGCGGCAGCAAAATTTCCATTCCTTTGGCAAGTACTTCCGTTGCATTCGCCCGGTCTCTTTTAGCGGCAATCTCCTGAATGTCTTCACCCGCTGCCTCTGCTACTCTGGCATTCGACACATCCGGTTCAAACTCCGCGTCAAATACACCTGTATGAATAGTAAATGTACGAACACCCAACGATTCGATTAGTTCTTTAACAAATAAAAACTCTTTCCCTTTAGAATCAAAAGTTCCGGCTAAAGCAATTGTTTTCACCATGAAAACACTCCTCTTTTGTTTATTGTGCAAAATAAACGATCTAGAAAACTCTATAATTCTTACTATTTCAATAATAGCGCTTTCATCAGGAAATTGGCATGTCTTTATGTTAGGGTTAGTTGTCGTTTCATTTTTTATCTAATATTTCTTTAGGTGATACACCTTTATACTTTTTGAAGATTTTGCTGAACTGAGAATAATCCTGATAGCCTGTCATTTCTGCCACTCTATTCAGCGGCAGATTTTCCAGCTCCATTATTTCCAGTGCTCGATTCAGGCGGTATTCAATCAAGTACTGCGTGAATGAAATGCCGACCTCTTTCTTAAATAGGGTGCTTACATAGGACCGGGACAGATTCAATATTTCTACAATCTCATTCAGTGTGATTTCATTCATATAATTCAAACTGATATATTTTTTTATAAAATCAATATAATCTTCGTGATTTCCTATCCCATTCATCACTTTCCTAATCAATTCATCGTAATGAAAATCATTGGTCTGCTTAAATGATTTTGTAATCTCGATTAACATTTGCTCTGTGGCAATCCGTTCAAAAACAGAACCTCCGATATATCCCATAATATTGGTACCATCATACATAAATTGAACATCTACCGGTTTATTGACCGGGCCTCCGTAGACCATTTTAATAATATTCGTGTTCAGTTCATCGCAGCGGTCAAAAATTTTCACAGCCAACTTTTTGGCAGACTGCAGAGATAAAATGTTTTTGGCTCCTAACGTACCGCCCTGAGTCAAACCCAAATGTACACAAATAACATCTGCACCTGCGTTGATCATCGATACCGCCTGCTCCTCATTGAATACAAATGCTACGGTAAACAACTCTTTTTCACTTGCTATCCGTATGGCTTCTACCTCAAGAGCATATGAAATCCCCTGCTCCTCCAGCGATTCCCCGAAAATGCCATCAAACAGTCCGACACTCGGAAAATTATTAATGCCGGCAAATCCTCTGCTCTTAATGAATTCAATATAGTTGGCCAACTGAATAGTTGGATCTGTAGCACATAAACCAAAACAAATAGGGATATCATTTATCCTTGGAATCAGTTCTTTCGATGCGAATTCCATTACGATCTCGTTGCTGTTTGCATACGGAAGAAAACCAGTCAATGAACTAACTCCCATTTGACGAAAACGCCCTGAGCTTAGCGCCAATATAAAATCAGCACCGCCTTCCTCTGCATATTTGGCCGTCATTCCATTTCCGGCTGCAACCCCCACCAGCTTTCCGTCTTTTTTCAACCGTCTGTTCAATAGATCTGCTACATCAAATTTATTCATCACATATACTCCCACTTAAAAGTTCCAAAACTCCAAACTTACTTCAAAGAAAAAAACGCCCTTCATCAAGCAGTAGACCGGAAGTGACAAACCAACCTGAAATACCATTTAACGAGAGACATTTTGAAGAAGATGCAGTTTGAATCAATTTCTTACTGATTACTATAGCACACTTGATTTTTCGAGATAAGTAACAGCTTCGAACTCTTTTATAAAGTAATACAGATTAGTTAAGAATCGCATTTCGTACTGCTTTTGTCTGCTTAATAAAAATGCTGATACCGTGAAAGCATACTAATTCAAGTACAGGAAATACTAAACAGTAATACATTTACGAATAAAGGAGTTGGAAAAGTGAAACATCTAAGGCTGATTTCAATTTTCATTTGTATGGGGATACTACTCTTAGGTTTTTCCACAAAGTATTTTGAAGTAGATGCTAAATTAACGAATACTGCCTCCGCTTCAAAAACTGGTAAAGACCCGCTGACCATCGAGTTGGAATCATTTAGTCAAGAACATCATATACCCGCGGTTGACGCAAAAGTCGACAGAGTCTGGAAGGCCATTCCCGGCTATAACGGATTGGAAGTAGATATAGAAGCCAGTCATAAAATTATGAAAGCCGATGGTAAAATGGACAAATCAAAAGTAGTCTATAAGGAAACTTCGCCTGCTGTTCATTTGGAAGATTTAGGACCCCATCCTATTTTCAAAGGAAATCCGGATAAGCCAATGGTGGCCTTCTTAATTAATGTTGCATGGGGCAATGAATTTATTCCTGAAATTTTGGATGTACTAAAGGAAAATAAAACGAAAGCCTCCTTTTTCTTTGACGGAAGCTGGGTAAGCAAAAATCCGGATTTGGCAAAAATGATTTTTAAGGACGGTCATGAAATTGGCAACCACGCATACAGTCATCCAGATTTGCAGCGAAAATCGGAAGTTGAAACAAGGGAAGAATTAAAAAGGACCAATGATATCATTAGTAAAACACTTGGAATCGAATCGACAAAGTGGTTCGGTCCGCCCAGCGGCAGTTTTAATCAGCAGACTGTTGAAGTCGCCAGTCAGCTCGGAATGCATACAGTTTTATGGACAGTGGACACAGTTGATTGGAAAAAGCCCGCTACTTCTGTGATGGTGAACAGAGTAGTAACTCAAGTAGAGAATGGCTCGATGGTATTAATGCATCCAACGAAACCCGTCGCGGAAGGAATAGGAGCCATGATTACACAAATTACTGAACAAGGCTATCGTCTCGGAACTGTCAGTGAACTGATGAGTGAAAAACGTGTGATAATCAAAAAAGATGGCCCCACGTCCCCTCTTTCCCAATAAAAATTCGCAAACTGCTATAATATAGCTATCATTAAAA
>NZ_BRCD01000051.1:0-11458 GCF_023707945.1 Sporosarcina sp. NCCP-2331 | reverse complement strand
TTCTAATACTATTCAGAATAGTTCGCAAAGCGTCAGCAACTTTTCCTGAACCGGTGAGCAGGCCTTCTGAATTTCTTTCAAATTCCGTTTGACCCATTTTTTCAACTGAACTTCAGTAAAAAACGCCCTTTGACCAAATGACCGGTCAAAGGGCGCTGTTGCTGTAAATTATCGTCATTCATTAATTATCGCGTACTGTCTCCTTCTGCTGTTTCACTTTTCTCTTCCGCGGTTTCATAAATGTTTCATAAACAATCGGAACAATCACCAGCGTCAATAAAGTTGAACTGATCAGTCCGCCGATTACTGTGATGCCCAATCCTTTAGAAATCAAACCGCCACCGCCGCCTTCCACACCCATTGCCAATGGGATAAGTGCTCCGATAGTAGCAAGAGCCGTCATCAAAATCGGACGGAGACGAGTGGATCCCGCTTCCAACAGAGCTTCCCGGGTCGAGAACCCTGCCTTTTCCTGATGGATGACTCGGTCGATCAACACGATCGCATTGGTCACGACGATACCGATCAGCATCAGTGCGCCGATCATCGCTGAGACACTTAGAGGTTCATTGGCAATCCAGAGTGCCACGAGACTTCCGATAATGGTAAATGGAAGTGAGAACAGAATGGCGAGCGGTGCCAGTGCGCCGCCAAATGTTACAACCAGCACAAAGTAGACAATTGCTACTGCGGCAAGCATCGCCAGACCTAATTGTGAGAATGACTCATTGATTTGTTCTGTGACGCCGCCAAAGTCAACCTTAACGCCAGTCGGCAAATCGAGGTCATTAATTTTCTTTTCAACAGCACTTGAAACTGCAGCAGCATCTTTGCTTGTCACATCAGCTGTCAGAGAAGCATACATTTTTCCGTCACGCCGATCAATCGTATCCGGTGTTTTTCCTTCTTCCACCTCCATGACATCTCCCAGTCTGACGGGAACGCCAAGCGGTGTTGGAATCACTTTATCCTGCAGTTCTTCGATACTGCTGTACTCGTCTTCTTTTACTTCAACATAGACCTGTAATTCTTTGCCGTCCTGTTTTACTGTAGTCAGTGCAGGCTCTTCCCCTGTTCCCATCAGGCTCATGCCCACTTGCGCAGCAGTCAGTCCCAGGCTGCTCAACTTTTCCTGATCGGCGACTAGCGTATATTGATCGTATGCTTCAGAAAGACTGGACTCAGCTTTTTCCAAATCTTTATGGTCTTCAAGAATCGGTAAAATTTGCTTCGCAGCAGCCTCAATATCTTCTTTACTATTTCCATAGACAAACAGTTGCAGGCCGCTGCCGCCCATACCGCCAAAGTCCATGCTTTTCCATTCGCCACGGGCTGAATTTTCATTCAGCGCATCAATGACTTTTGAGCTTTCTCCGTCAAAATTCTTGTAATCCTTATCGTATTCAATGAAGAATAGCGCAGAATTACTTCCGCCCATTCCCATCATAGCATCCATCGGACTTCCGCCTCCCAATGAATACTGATAAGTCGTTACCCCTTCACGTTTGCTGAAGAATTCCTCTGCATTCTGTGCAATCTCTACAGCATCTTCTTTTGTTTGGCCCGCTTCCGGACTGTACGTGGCGATAATCATTTTTTCTTCCTCTTCAGGCAGGAAGCTAACGCCGATATGCGGTACCAAGAAGAAGCTTAAGACGAGCAGTACAACCGATCCACCGAATGTAATCAGTTTATGGTCGAGTGTCCATTCCAAAATACGCTTGTAAGCATGAGCCATCTTCCCGGGCTTCTCGATTTTCCTGCTGTTTTCATTGGAACCAACAGTGGTTAACTGCTTCTTATACAATGAATGAGCAAGCATCGGAACAATTGTCACTGCCACAATCAAGGAAGCTGCGAGCGCAAATGCGATGGCCAGAGCGAACGGCAAGAACATTTCCCCAACAATTCCGCCCACTAAACCAATCGGTAAAAATACCGCAATGGTTACAATGGTAGAAGAAAATATCGGGATGAACATTTGCCGTGTCGCTTCACGAATTAAGTCTTTTCCGCGTAACTTTTCATCCGGCAATGCCATACGGCGATAAATATTTTCCATGACCACAATGGAATCATCGATGACTCGCCCAATTGCTACGGTCAGAGCACCCAGTGTTAACAGATTCAGAGTGATGTCCATTTGGTGCAGAAGAAATATTGCCATTAATAAAGATAATGGGATAGAGACAATAGAAATAAGGGTCGTTTTAATACTTCTCAAGAACAGTAAAATGATTAACACGGCAAAGACGATACCGAACAACGCCTTGCTCAGCATCGTACTGACCGCTTCTTCAATCGGCTGTCCCTGATCCATCGTCGAAGTGACCGTCAGCGCCAAATCCTTTTCAAAAGCAGTCAGTGTATCTTTTACATCGTTGACAACTTCTACTGTATTGGCATCAGCTGCTTTGACAATTTGAATACCAATGGAGTCTTCCCCGTTTGTTCTGGAAATTGATTCTGCTTCACTTACCACCTTGATCTCGGCCAGGTCGCCTAATTGGACAGAAGGCATCTCCATTGGCACCTGTGTCTGTGCAGTCGGAGCAGCAGGCTGTGCGGGATCCATTTGACCGGCTCCCTGTGAAGGCACGGCAGGAATCTTCAGCTTTTTCAAATCATCGACACTGGCAATATTCCCGTCAATCACCAAGTTTTTTACTTCACCGTCAAAATTCGTTAAACCTAACGGCAGTGTAATATCAGATCCTTGAATGATCTGCTGGATCGTTTCCTGTGACATTCCGTATTTCTTCAGTTGTTCTTCATCAAAGTCTATTGTGACTTTTTTCAGCTGTTGTCCGCTGATCTGTACGTCTGCAACACCTTCGATTCCCTCTAAAACTGGAAGGACATCCGCCTCCACCACCGCACTCATCTCATCCGCAGTCCGTTTGTTATCACTGACACTCAATGTCAAAACAGGAAGCGCATTGAAACTTAACCGTGAGACTTGCGGTTCATTCACACCCTCCGGCAATGAAAGTACGGACAAGGTTTCTTTTATTTCTTCTGTTGCCTTATCCATATCCGTTTTAAAACCGAATTGAACTTGAATAGAAGAAGCGTTGGCTAACGAAGACGAGCTGACCAGTTCTACGCCGTCCAGGTTCTGGATCCGTTGTTCAATGGGAACCGTCACTTTTTCCGCTACTTCATCAGGAGCAGCTCCCGGATAGGCAGTCAGTACCGTTACATTCGGCAAAGTAATCGTCGGCATCGTTTCCTGTTTCATATTAAAACCAGAGTACAAGCCTGCAACAATTACCATTACCGTCAGAATCCATACGGCAAATTTATTGTTGAGCGCAAAATTCGTTATTTTCTTCAAGTGATACACTCCCGGCAAATTAGTTTCGAATAATATTAAATCAGCGATCATTTATGATGTCCTGCATTAGAAACTTCCCGTTCAGACTTTCCCTCCCCTGAGCAGTGAACTATCATCTGCGCAACTGTCTGCTAAAACATTTACTGACCCCAATGACAAATTGACCAGTCAGTCACGATGTTTTATACTATAAATGACCAGTCAGTCAAAATCAAGTTTCAATCTGTTACGATATTATAAATTTCATCTACTCATAAATGCTTTGTCCATTTTGTGACTAGTCGGTCAAAAGGAGAGCGTGGAACAAAATTATCCTACTGTTGACAATTCATTGCATGTTGGTAAACTGTTTGCTAATCATGTAAATATGCACTGTGAAAAGGGGAGGCAAATGAAGGAAAAGAAACGCAAAGAACTCATAGAGTCTGCCATTAAATTATTTGCGAAGGATGGCTTTACGAACACGTCTGTCCAAAACATCGTGAATGACTGCGGGATTTCCAAAGGGGCTTTTTATCATCACTTTTCTTCTAAAGAAGAACTGCATATCGCTATTTTTGAATACTACTTTGAGCAACTAAGAACCAGAACTCAAGAAATTGATCAGGAACGTTTAAATCCACGGGATAAAATGAAGAAACAGCTGAATGTGCCATTTGAACAACTGAATCAGCAGAAAGAATTCTTGATGGTCTATATGCGCGAACAAAATTTTTCCATCAATAAACAACTGCGCGAAGTGATGGAGAAAACCCAATATGAAATGCTGAGCTGGTATGAAAAAAACTTAATTGAATTATTCGGGGAAAAGATCACTGCCTATACCGGAGATATTATTTTACTGATTGAAGGAATCCGTACCAGTTACCTTGCCGTCATGCTTTTTCAAGATTTACAGATCGATACTTCCCTGATCTCGAATTTCATGATGAACCGAATTGATGACATGGTCGAATCCTTTGAAAACGGCGAAGTGCCAATCATGAAAAATAATCTGCTGAACCCTTTCTCGAAAGAGACATTCGGCATAGCGAACCGCAAGGAAAAAGTCCTTGCGCTGCTGGCGGACATGAAAGAACAGCTCGAGGTGATGAAGTTTGATTCGGAGAAAAAAGAAGGCTTGCAGGGCGTGATTGATTTTCTGTCTGCTGAACTGAAAAAGCCGGAATTGGAGTCGTACATTTTCCAGGGAATGCTGGCTAACTTAAAGGCGGTGAAAGAATTTGACATCTATCGCGAAAAAATCGCAAAGCTGCTCGGCATTCAACTTTTATAACACCTGATACCGTCCGGGATTTTTGCTCAATGTATGTAGTGATACAACGGCTTTTCAAGGAGCTCTTCCATCCCTGTGCGATAATCAGTTTCACGTGTGATTGTCACACAGGGACTGCTCTCTATTTTATCTGTAGACTCATCGTCACGTTCCTCGCATGGAACCCCATCTTTTCGTACAGCCGGATCGCGGGATTTCCTTCAAATGCGCTCAGGCGGATTTCAGGATATCCGGTCTCTTTCAACCGATCAATCGCAACAGACATCAACCGCTTCGAGATTCCCTTTCCCCTAAATTCCTCTCTGACAAATAGTTCATAAATAAAACCAATCGGCTGATCCGTGAATTGATCTTTACTCGGACCGGCAAGAATCCAGCCCAGCAATTCGTTGTTTTCATAAGCAGCCAGATAATAGCAGCCTTTTTTCAGAAGCGGCTCCATCAGCTGCCGCACTTTTTCATTTGTCGGCTTTACCTCACCCAGCGTGCCGTCAGCGATTGCCTGAGGAGATAAAGAAATAATCTGTTCCTGTTCCATTTCGTCAGGTTTTCTAATTTCCATTAAATTCACTTCCTTTCTGTATATGCTTTCATTCTTCACAAATCCTGCGAAAGCCGGATCATATCCCTGCACTGGATTCCGTTTTCAAAAATCGTTTCCTTGTAGTGCCTGGTGAAGAAATCCCTATCGATGCCAGTTATTCGAAAACCGCATTTCTGATAGAGCGCCAGCTGGCCGATGCTCGAATTGCCCGTCCCGATCTCCATCGTCATATAGCCATTGGACTTTGCTTCCCTGATCGCTGTCAGAACCAATGTCTTTCCTATTCCTTCGCCCTGACGCCCCTCCGCTACCGAAATATTCACAAGTTCCACCGTACCGGGTCTTGTAGGCAGCAGGACGAATACACCGACGATTACTTCTCCTTCTTCCGCAATAAAACAAGTCCCTCTTTTCACGTACTCGTTAGCCAGTTTCCTGGAAGGATCTGCTAAGAGCAGCAAATCAACCGGAGGCGTTTCATTTGAATGCAGCTCTCTGATTTTCATAATGGCCTCCTATTATCTTTCTTCTGTTCGTCATCAAATACGATATCCACGCTGACGATCAAAATCGCTGTCAGGATTTCCGCAAAGCCCGTTAACGTGATTCCAGTCATCCATTCATTAACCGTATGAATGACCATCCATGTCAATGCGAACTTCACAAGTGCCATCCAAATAAACTTCTTCCGCGCCTGCAAATTCGACTTCAGCAGGAAAAACAGAATGACTTTTTCAATGATTTCAAAAATGATTCCAATCAAGATGCAGTAGAAAACGAACAGCAGCAAAGTTCCGTTTGATTCATAAGTGACGCCGATTAAGTAAAAGAAACCTGCAAGCCCGAAATACAAACCGCCAAACACGACAGCAGCTGAAACTGCGATCAGCAGTGTCATGGCGATGAGGATAAAAATTCTCTCACTGGATTTCAACGTATTCATCCCTTATAGTGTAATCAAAACTGCCTATTCTACGGATTCATTCATTGAAATGTTTCATGTTCAATCAAAACTCCACATGTCATTCAGTGTTCACACACACGAACATTAATCCAGAATATTCGTCTTTTTGTTAAAGGAGGAATGCAGCTATGAAAAATAAGGCGATAGTATTCACCCTCATCCTGGCTGCCGGCCTGCTGTTTGCCTGCAGTTCTAAAAACGATGTGAAGGCAACTTTCATAGGTACTATTCAGGAAATCAGAGGAGACAGCGCACTGGTTGATGCTGCACAAGAAGACGGCAAAGTCCTTGGACAAATTGAAATTAACCTCTCAGTAAACCCGAATGAAACGTTTCAAATCGGGGATAAAGTTAAGATAGGGTATGACGGAACAATTATGGAAACGGCTCCGCTCAAGATCATTACCCTTACAGTAGAAAAGATCGAATGATTCCCGCAGTTCCGCTGCAGAAAAGCAGGTGATTTTCTTATGAGCGAAGAGGTTATCATACTTATGGTGATTGTACTCATTGCATCACTTTTGCAGACGAGTACCGGCTACGGCTTTTCTATTATCGGCACGCCATTTTTATTATTTCTGTATCCGCCGCAAACTGCAATTCAGATAAATATCATCCTGTCCATCTGCCTGTCCGCATTTATGATCCGCACAATCAGAAATGAAATCGACCGATCCATGCTGCTCCAATTGGTCAAAGGAAGCATCCCCGGCTTACTATGCGGTATCTTCATTTATCTTTTCTTGGACATCCGACTGCTGAAAATGGCCGTCGGAGCTCTGATCCTGCTGTTGACCGTCTTATTGATGCTGCAGTTTACGATGAGCCGGACACAGAACAGGGATCTGTTAGCTGGAGGCATTTCCGGTGCACTAACTACCAGCATCGGCGTGCCAGGTCCCCCTCTGCTGCTATACTTTTCGGGAGCCCGTATTGACCAGATAACACTCCGGAGCACGACACTGGCTTATTATCTTTTCGTTTATGCCGCTAGTTTAATTATGCAAATAGCACTGGGCGGGACCTCCAAAGAGACGTGGATTTTGTCCATGTCAGCTATCCCCGCTCTTTTTATCGGCATCGTGATGGGCCAGTTATCATCTAAATGGATCAGCCAGAATACCTTTCGACGCGTCACCTATGGTATTTTATTATGTACAGGAATCTATTTGCTGTTCACCGGCCTAATCTCGGAAGTTCCTGTGCAATAAACATTCATGATTGTTGAAACTAACATGAATGTTTAAACTTTCACGTTTGTTTGGCGCACAGGCACCACTACTCAAAGGAGGAGAAAACAGTTCAATGGCATATATTCTATTACTCGTCGGATTCGCCTTATTAATAAAAGGAGCAGACTTTTTCGTTGAGGGATCCTCCAATATTGCAAGACTGCTGCGGGTCCCGCCACTTTTAATCGGCCTGACCATCGTGGCATTCGGGACAAGTTCTCCGGAAGCGACTGTCAGTATTATTGCCGCACTCGAAGGCAATTCGGGCGTCGCAGTCGGAAACGTGGTCGGCAGCAATATTTTCAATATCACGCTTGTTGTCGGACTGGCCGCTTTTTTATATCCCCTGAAAGTCGAAAGTGAGACCATCCGAAAGGAAATCCCGTTCACCCTGCTCGCCAGTGTGGCGCTGCTTGTCCTGATGAGCGACGTGGTCCTCGGGTCCGGCAGCAATATGATCACGCGCGGGGATGGCTTTATTTTCCTGCTGTTTCTTTCCATCTTTCTGTATTATGTAATTGAGACCGGTCTGAAAAGCCGTAAAAACAATGAAATCAAACCATCAACCACCAACATTAGCCGAGGTAAAAATATAGGCATCACCCTGCTCGGACTGGCCGCCATTATATTCGGCGGGGATCTAGTTGTGAAAAACGGCACGGAAATCGCCTACTCTCTCGGCATGAGTGAGACGCTGGTAGGACTCACGATCATCGCCATTGGAACCTCTCTTCCTGAACTGGTCACTTCTATTACAGCGGCGCTGAAAAAAGAAAGTGAAATTGCGCTCGGGAATATTGTCGGGAGTAATATCTTCAATATTTTATTTGTACTCGGTGCATCGGCAGCCATTTCCCCATTGGCTATAAACGATAAAGTTGTCGTGGACGTGGTCTTCATGATTGTCCTCACTGTCGTGCTACTGATTTTCTCAAGAACCGGATTCAAAATCGGAAAGCGTGAAGGAGTGGTACTTGCCGCTTCGTATATTGTGTATTTGGTTTATATTATTTTACGGAATTAAAGATATGACTGTAAGCCATAAAGGCACCGAATTCGATGTCCAAGAAGCTAGAAAAATCGCTTTGGAAAGTTCGTAGTACGAAATTTTCAAAGCGATTTATCTGCTTAACACCCCAAAACCTTCTCATCCACCTCTATACGCGGATTCCGGGCCAACAACACCCTGACAAATTCCTGTTCATTCTTCGGTGAAACATGTATATCGCGGTATTTCCCATACTCCAAAGCTAATCTATTCACGGACAGCGCGGGCGTCGCCAATACACTTTTCACTTTACGGATCCTGTGAATATCTTCCATTGCGACACGATACACCAGTGGGCCATTCCGGATGGTGAGGGTTTCTTCCCCGACATGATAATTCGTGCCGAACCAAAGCCACAGCAGAAATCCTATCAGCAGCAAGCCGAACAGCAGCCACAGCACAGATACCACGTCGAATGAAAACTCCAGGCCGATACTCGCTGCTATAACCGCCACCGTCATCCAAACCGCCGCAAAGTACACGCCGTCTTTTTTAGATGCGAATAAAATCTCCCTCATCCCTTCTGGCGTGCCTGTGCGCCAAACAAATTATAAACAATTCAGAATATTGTCCGAATTGTATGACGCACAGGCACCCTTAATCCCTTCCGCAAAAATCCGCCGTTACTTAATATACAATCCCGCCACTTCCTGCGAGTCATTGAATGTGATAGTAAATACCCGTGTCCCCTCGCTGTACTTCACAGCCAGTACCGTAATGAAATGCCCTTTGTCTTCCTCGACAGACGACTTATCCACCTCTTTGAACTCGCCGGAATCTTGTATCATGCCAGTCACTTCTTCCAGCTGGTCAGCAGTCAGCGCCTCTTTCATATTGGCATCGAGCATCTCGTGAACACCCGCCGTATCGCCTTCATTCAGCAGCGCAACCACTTCCTCCGCCTTGCCGATATATATTTTCGATGTTTCTTCATCCACTTTCTTCCCACCGCACGCGGCAAGCAGCAGCGCCACCGCGATAACCATCATCATTTTTTTCATGTCCATCCACCCTTCCTTTTCATTCGGAGACCGTACAGGAACAAGCCGACAGCGAGCAGTCCAATCAACGTTTCCATGACCAGCAGCTGCAGATCCTTCGCTACAAACAACGGCACGATACCGATCATCGCATCAATCATTGTATGGATGATAATCGCTGCGAGTAAGAATCTCCATTTCTTCTGCCTGACCGACTGCAGCACAAGAAGCGACAGTCCGATATGCAGAAGAATGGCAAAGATCCGTTCCATCCCGCCGATGAAATACAGACCCGTGCCGATCGGCGTTGCTGTAGTGAACAAATAACTGACGGCAGGCAAACCAAACAGCAGCAACGCCTCCACTCCTCCATGTCCCGCACCGAAAAACAGTCCCGACTGCCATTGGCGCTGTTTCATGAAATAGCGCATCGCGGCATACCGCGCCAGTTCTTCCGCAAGTCCCGCCGTCACGCCAAGAAATACGGCATAGAGAAGCGGATGAAGAGCGCTCAGCATCATATATTCCGTGCTGTTTACACTCAGATACGACAACAGCGGAAGTCGGATCAGCACTTGTGAGACGATAAACGCCAGTATGCCGAGCACGTACGGCAGCCACTGCTTTTTCAAGAAAGACGCGATGAACAGCCCTGCAGGAAGCAGAAGACCAACTGCTGAAGCGAACAGAATTCCTGCCATATACGGTCACCCCCCTGCTTCTACCTTACCGAAGCAGGCCGGTTACGAAAACGGATTCTTCCCAAACGGCCGGAATTCAGTCATGAACGGTCCGCTTCTTTCTTCAGCAGCAGCTGCTGGCTGAACAAATGGGCGGCAGATGACGTTTCAAGCGTTGCATAAGAGGACTTGTCCAGAATCCGCTTCAGCGAAAACAGCCCGATTCCTCTGCCGTTCTTTTTATTCGAATACTGTTTTGCATACAGCTGCCGGATATCGGCTGATTCAGCCCGGCTGCTGTTGCGGACGATGATATATTGAATAGCCGGCGTATCGAAAAGCGCCAGCTGCAGCTGTTTTTCTTCACTGGCAACCGCCTCTTCTATCGCATTATCGAGCAAAATCGTAATGACCCGGATAAAATCAGTCACCGGCATGGCAATCGATTCCACCGTTTCAGGGATATCGATCATCACGTCAACATTTTGCTGATACGCTGTCATCACTTTCACAGCGAGTACGCTTTTCACTTCCGGCACCTCGATCCGGGACAGCTTCAGCAGGTCATATTCCCGCAGTTTCAGCTGTTCCGAAGTCGGCGCCACAACATTTGTATAGACATCTTCAATCAGCGCCAGATCTTTCTGCCGCACGCCTTCATCCAGCGCCAGCAGGACGTTCAGGTAATCATGGCGGAAGCTGATGAAGTCATCGTGAATTGCCTCGAGTTTGCCGACGTAGGCAAGCATTTCATTATCAAGCAGCATCTGCTGCCGTTCGGCCATGCGGTCTTTTGCGATCTGCCAGCTGACAAGCAGCACGGTCAGCAGGAGAAAAAACAGTACGAACGCGGCGACATAGCTGACGTACGCAGCCTGCTGATACCAGGCTGCCGACATTAACGAAGCAGGCGATGACAGCAGCATAAGCGCGACGAAACTCGCAGTCAGAAGAACATAGCTGACCGCGTAAAACCGGCCCATCACGGCATAGCGCCCGAACAGCGCAATCTGCCGGCGGCCCACGACAGCGGCAATCAAAATCAAAACGGAGACCAGCAGATGCAGAAGGCTCGGGGTCCAAATATACAGATTCCACGGACTCTCCATATACAGTTTCATGGCAGACTCCAGCCCTACAAGCCTCGTAAGCGTCAGGCCTGCGGTACTCCCTAAAGCGTATAACACATTATGTATAATCGGCATGCCGCCTCGCATGAATCCGATGCCGAGCAGAAAAACGAACAGCAAAATGCCGTTTAATTCTGGATAGCCCGTCACCGTGACCGCCACTTGCAGGAACACGGTAAATAAGACGCTGACGGCGAGCATCATCCGGACCGACAGACGGTCATAGCCCGCCAGCTGCCGGTAGACATATACATGGCTGAATCCGTT
>NZ_BRCD01000050.1:0-11647 GCF_023707945.1 Sporosarcina sp. NCCP-2331 | reverse complement strand
AATAAATTAGAGGAGGAATAGATATGACAAAAGAAATCGATGTGCAAAAACATAAAGAAGGCTATTTGAAGTTTGTGGAAGAGCATAAGAACATGGTGCTGAATATGGTCAATGAAGAGGGACGGCCCTTTGCAAGCTGTGCGCCGTTCGTCAAGAAAGACGGTAAGTTTTATATTTATATCAGCCAGGTTGCCGAGCATTATCGTCACCTGGAAAACAGCGAGTGGATTGATGCGATGATCATTGCGGATGAATCTGCCACACCGAATCCGTTTGGAACAGAGCGTGCACGCTGGGGCTGCCAGCCAAAAAATATTGGCAATGACGGACATGACGAAATATTTGAACTGTTTAACGCACGTTTTAATCCGAAACTATTGGAAGTTTTGCGCGGCCTGGACTTTTCATTATTCGAATTAACGCCAGTGCAGGGGCGTTATGTGGTAGGATTCGGACTGGCGTTTGATGTGGATATCAATGGAAATGTGTTTGAGCATGTCGTGGTGGATAAAAAGAACAAGCCCGGTATAACGGCATGACTTATGAAACAGTAGTGCCGATGTGGGATGCGCTGCGCGGGCGGTTTACGAAGATGGCATCCGGTTTGCAGGAGCAGGAATTGAAGCTGAGCATCGGGGAATCTTCTATTGAATCGCTGCTGTATCATACGGCGGAAGTGGAGTATATGTTTGCGGACTGGTATCTTGGAAAGCCGGCGATTGCTGAACTGCCGAAAGCTTCTTCATTAGCGGAGATTCTGGAGATCCTTGAGGCATCGGATGCGAATTTGAAGGCGGCGATGAAAGAGATGACCGAAGAACAGTGGCATACGCCGGTTGAATCGAAAATGGGCGCATCGACTCCTTTGGAAGCGGTCGGTAGATTGATGTACCACGCGGGGATTCACGCAGGGCAGATTGCGTTGATTCGGAAGCAGTAATGGGGATGGTGAAGTTTGAGCTGTTCGGCTGAGTGTTTGCCGGATGGCTTTTTTGTGGTGGATTGGCAGAGATGATTTGGCTAATGAGCATGCGGGAGGTGGGAATGAGCGCGTGGCGCGTGGGTATGATCACACGGCTGGGTGAAATGATCACGCAGCGGGGCTGAATGAGCGGTTGTCAGGGGTCAATGATCACGCAGCTGCTTTTTCTTTAGGTCAGATTGGTTCGCTCGGAGCCCGGTTTGGCGCGCGGGAAGGCTGGTTTGGCTCGTTCGGCAGCGGGTTACGCGCGGCAAGTACAGCGTTTGGCGCGGTGAAGGTGCGTTTTGGTTCGGCTGCCGGGTGTTTTCGCGCGTGAACGGCTTTCTATGCGAATAAAAAAGCTGTACCGGAAGTCAAATTGACTTTCGGTACAGCTTCAGATTTCATTCGAATTATTCTTTCAAATCTTCAATTGAATCAATATCCATATAAGTCGGTACAACTAGACCAATTTTTACATCTTCCATGCTGACGCCCATATCGTCCAGTTTGTCGCCGAATTTCTCCATGTATGTTGCGTGCGTGATCGGCAACCAGCCTGCAAGCAATACGTCTGCACTGCCGTCTGCAACTGCTGTGTACATAGGTCCTGCTTCAACCTGTGACATTTCTACTTTATAGCCCAGGTCTTCCAGTACGTTCGCGATCATGTTTGTGCTGGCAACTGTAGAGTCCCAAGCTACATAAACGAATTTGATTTTGTCTCCATCGACTTTTTCTACTCCGTCCGTCCACTCAGAAACTTTATCTTCATTCGCATCGATCCAGTTTTGTGCTGCTACTTTTGGATCTTCACCGTCGATGATTTCGACCATGATTTCAGCCATATCTTCTTCTGTCCAGTGGAAGTTGCTCAGAACTTGGTAAGCCTCTGGAAGATCTTCTTCTAATCCAAGACGTCCGATAGTATGGATTTCTTCCGCACCGCCGTATGAACCTTCTGGATCGTCAAGATATTTCAGGTCATATTTCGCGAATTTCCAGTGTGGAGACCAGCCAGTTACGATAATCGGCTCTTCTTTGTCATACGCTTTTTTCAGTGCTGCTGTCATCGCTGCGCCTGAACCTGTTGTGACGTCCCACTTTTCAAGATTGTAGTCCTCAAGTGCGCGGTCTGTTGCTTCCATGATGCCTGCACCCGGGTCAATCCCTGTGATTTTGTAGTCTACTGCTTTACCGATGGATTCCGTTGATGCTGCTTTGTCTCCATCTCCGTCAGTTTTTGAAGTATCTTCGTCTTTGTCGCCGCCGCAAGCTGCAAGACCTACTGCTAATAAAGCGACTGAGCTGAATCCTAGAAATTTCTTCTTAAATGACACGATTTGTTTCCCCCTAATTTTTTGGCTGCATAAAATGAACGATTTTGCGTTCATCATGTTACATACGTACAACCGGTTAAATTTGTCGCTGTCGAAGCGAACCTTTATTAGTATAACTGTAATATGATTGTAATACAACCGTTTTCTCCATATTCATTGTTCGTACAGTTTTTTCTGTACAAATTATAGTAGACGGACTATTGAAAATGATCGTAGAAAAACAGTCTGCCGTTTTGTCGCAGACTGCATGATTTTCTATCCACTTATTCGAAAAATTCGTTGGTCAGATCGCCGTTAATGCCGATGGCCGCGGCGCTTCCTGTGCCGGCTGCTATAATGAGCTGGGAAGGGACGATGTGGGCTGCATCACCTGCTGCATAGACATTCCAAACTGTTGTGCGTCCATATTCATCAGTGAGGATGCCGCCGTATTGATTCGGTTCACAACCGAGGTCTTCGGAAAAATGATTCGGATGACTCCAAAGGGGCGAAGCGAATGCACCGGTCCGGTCGACGAGTGTGCCGTCTTCCAGTTGTATGCTTTTGAGCTGGCCGTTTTCTCCTTCGAGACCCGCAATGATATCGTCGACAATTCGGATGTCTTTGGCATTTAATTTTCTGCGCTCTTCGTCAGTCAGCTGGCCTTCGCCGTTTGTGAAGACGATCAGATCGCGGCTCCATGTATACACTTCGGCTGCCAGTCTGAAGACGTTTTTATCTGCAATGACAGCGAGAGGCTGATCCCGTAATTCCCAGCCATCGCAGTAGGGACAGCTGAATATGGATGTGCCGTAAAAACGTTCTATGCCCGGAATGTTCGGCTGCTCGTCCTGCAAGCCCGCTGCCAATAAAATTTTAATAGTGCGGATGATTTTTCCGCTGGCTGTCATTAATTCATAATGTGACGGACCTGCACTTTCAATAGAGACAATGCATTCATTGCGGAACTCTACAGAAGGATATTTTGCGATTTCTTCACGTCCTAATCGTCTTAATTCGTCAGGCCGGATGCCGTCTCTGGTCAAAAATCCATGAGCTTCCCGAGTGACTCGATTTCGTGCATGGTCGTTGTCGAACACTGCTATTCTGCGCCTTGCCCGTCCAAGCACCAGTGCTGCGCTCAATCCGGCTGGTCCGCCGCCGATGATTACACATTCGTAGAGCATATTGCTACTCATTCCTTTATATTGTCATTTTAGTTTTATAACTTCCCGATTTTGAATTCTGCAAACAACTCAGAAGGTTATTTTCTGCTAAAAGACTTCAATTTAAACGTTTATCGGGATATTATATTTCAAGTAAGGTAGAGTGAAAAAGAGAGAAGTGGAATAATACTCGAATGGCAGAGAAAGCAAATTTAGGAGGAGATCGGATGAAAAAGTACAGTAAGGGATTGCTGTTACTGCTTTCTGTTGTGCTGCTTGCCGCATGCTCAGAGTCTGCGGATCAGCTGACGATGGACGAAGTTGAAAACAGAATGGATCAATCTGTCGAAGAAATGGATAACTATGAAATTGATTTGGCGTTGAAAGTACTGGCGAAAGATATGGAAAAGGGAGAACAGAAACAGGTCAACCGGGGCAAGATTCAGTATATCGACAAGGAATCACCCGAATTTCATGCGTCATACGTGACAACAACTGATGGACAGTCGAATGATTTTACATCGGAAGTCTATAGGAAAGACAATATTGTGCTGACCAATGAAAACGGGGGCGACTGGCAGGATGTGTCGGGTAAGTATTCAGAAGAGGAATTGATGAATGCGCAGTATGATAAATTGGTCGCTAGTCTTAGGGAAGTTTCAGATGAATTGGCTATGAAGGAGAAGGATAAAGAGTATATTTTGACGTATGCCGGCAATGATCAAGAATTGTATAAAGTATTTCAGAAACAATTTAATATTTCATTCAGCGGTGTCGATTCATCCAATATTCATTCAACGCTGGAAGCGAAAATAACGAAAGACCATATGCGTCTGAAGGAGTTTCAGTATGAGGCGGAGGGCAAGAATCCCATGCAGTCTGTGACCATTACAGTGAATTTGGAATATGGAAAAGTCGGGGAAGTTGAGGAGATTGTGCTGCCGAATTACCAGTAATTATCGGATGAATTTTCATTAAGACTGATTGTGACGCCTCAAAGCAGCTAGATGCTCTGAGGTTTTTTTGCAGAGTTGCAAGCAGTGTACCGCCAAACGCGCCAAAGTATCCTTTCTCCGAGCGAAAAACCGCCCAAAACGAACCAAAACAGGATTTTTCCGCACCATGCGCGGACGGCCGCGCACGAAACGCACCTGCCAGCGAACCAAAACAGCTGCCATTCGCACATTACCCTTCCAAATAAAAAACCGCAAAAGCCGGGGCTCTTACGGTCGTCTCTCTTCTTGCCTATTCTCTTTCCGCGGAACTAAATCGAAAATGTCGTGATCTTCGAATGCATCGACGAGTCGGTCGAGCCATTCATAATAGTCCTGCATATAGCGGAGCTTTTCGATGTCGGATTCAACGAGCTGCTTTAATTCCTCTGTGATGGAGGGGTCTTGCAGCAATTTATTCAAGTCATTCAACGATTTGCGGATTGATGTCGTATAGAGGGTCACAGATTGGCGCCACTTAATCGAAAATAAATCGATAAAGCTTTGATACCAGTCGTCTTTCACTTTATATAAATCTTTGCGGACGCCCCGTTTCCAGGCGCGCTCCACTAATTTTAAGTCGGATAGTGAGCGGACAGACGTACTCATGCTCGTTTTGCTCATGCCGAGTTCTTCTGTCATTTCATCAAGTGTCAGCGGTTCGTCATGAAAAAACATCGTGCCGAATTGTCTGCCTGCTGAAGGTGTCAGCCCATATAAATGTATATTTTGCGCGATGATTTCAATGATTCGTTCGCGCGTTTTTTCAAGTTGCTCTTTACCTTCCATAGAGGGTACCTCCGTCATCATAATGGGGATAAACTCCGCCCCGATTGCTTATATAGCGTATTATATTTGGTGAAAAAAAGCAATTACTAAGTGAAAGTTTATACAGTTTTTACTGTACAAACAATTAATTTCGATTAAACTGTTGTGTTACAAAAATGTTACGTCTATAATAATAACGTTGAACTTTTACGAAACTAGGGAGTTGTACATATGAATGATGGAGAGATGATAAAGAAAATCGAAGTCCACGGCACAACGAAGATTTTCGGAAAGAACAGTAAACGTGCTGCTCAATTATTGAATGAAGGCAAGTCGAAAAAAGAAATATTGCAGGCTACGGGCGCTACAGTCGGTGTGAAGAACGCTTCATTCGACGTATATGATGGAGAGATTTTCGTCATCATGGGCTTATCAGGCAGCGGAAAGTCAACGCTGGTCCGTATGCTAAACCGACTGATTGACCCGACGATTGGGCAGATCCTGATTGACGGGAAAGATATTGTCCAAATGAATAAAGAGCAATTACGTGAAGTGCGCCGGAAGAAAATCGGCATGGTGTTCCAGAACTTCGCATTGTTCCCGCATAAGACGATCCAGGAAAATACGGAATACGGCTTGGAAATCCAAGGCATCGAGAAAACGACTCGCCAGGAAAAAGCAAAAGAGTCATTGCGGTTAGTCGGACTTGCCGGTTACGAAGAGCAATATCCAAACCAGCTGAGCGGCGGCATGCAGCAGCGTGTGGGACTGGCCCGCGCGCTAGCGAATGATCCGGACGTGCTGCTGATGGACGAAGCATTCAGTGCGCTCGATCCGTTAATTCGGAAAGATATGCAGGACGAATTGCTGCAGCTGCATCACGATATGGGCAAGACGATTATTTTCATTACACATGATCTCGACGAAGCATTGCGTATTGGAGATCGGATTGCGCTGATGAAAGACGGCGATATCGTACAGATCGGAACGCCGGAAGAAATCTTGATGAGCCCTTCCAATGAATACGTCGAGCGTTTTGTTGAAGATGTGGATTTGTCGAAGGTACTGACGGCAGGACATATAATGAAGCAAGCCGATTCGGTTCAGATTGACCGCGGTGCGCGTGTGGCCCTGCGTCTAATGAAAAAATTGAGCATTTCATCGATTTACGTAGTAGATAAAGGGAACCGTCTGCTTGGGGCAGTGACAGCACAAGATGCGGTCGCGGCAACAGAAGAAGGAAAGACACTTGAAGATGTACTCATTCGGGATATTACGAAAGTGTCTCACGATACCGTGCTGACTGACCTGTTTGACGCGGTTTCAACTGCTGCTGTTCCAGTGGCGGTTGTGGATGAACGCGATCATCTGCAGGGAATCATCATTCGCGGTGCGTTAATTGGCGCACTTGCAGGAGATGGACAGTTTATCAATAATGATCCTGTCCCGGCAGAAACAGAAGAGGTGATCACATATGAGTAAATTACCAAGATTACCATTCGCTGACTGGATTGATGAAGCAGTAGACTGGCTCGTTGTGACGTTCGGTACACTGTTTGACGGCATTTCAGCTTTCTTAAAAGGAATCGTCGAAGGACTGGTTACAGGGATGGACTTCGTTCCGTCGATTTTGCTCGCGATTATTTTCGCAGTAATTGCGTACGTATTATCCACAAGAGGAATCGCGTTATTTACATTGATTGGTTTATTGTTTATTGATTATCTGGGCTATTGGTATCCGATGCTGCAGATGCTTGCGCTCGTGTTAGCATCCGTCGCGATTGCATTGATTATTGGGATTCCTTTAGGGATTTTAGGCTCACAGTCACCGACATCGAAGAAAATTATTAATCCGGTGCTTGACTTGATGCAGACAATGCCGGCTTTTGTCTACTTGCTGCCGGCGATTTTCTTCTTCAATATCGGTGTCGTACCGGGAGTTGTCGCGTCCGTTATCTTCTCGATGCCGCCGACAATCCGTTTGACGATGCTCGGCATTGAACAGGTGCCAAAAGATTTAATTGAAGCTACAGAAGCATTCGGTTCAAAGACTTCTCAGCGCTTGCTGAAAGTGCAGATTCCTTTAGCGAAATCAACGATCATGGCGGGTGTCAACCAAAGTATCATGCTGTCGCTTTCGATGGTGGTTATCGCCTCAATGGTCGGTGCGCCGGGACTGGGTGAAGAAGTATACCGTTCCGTTACCCAGCTGAAAACGGGTAAAGGTTTCGAAACTGGGTTATCAATCGTAATCGTAGCGATTATCCTGGACCGTATTACACAATATGCGGGTAAACGTAAGAGAAAAACAGCGAAGTGAAATGAAGACTGCCCGGGAAATCGAATTTTTTGATTTCCCGGGCAGTTCTTTTTTATAGGTATGATCGTAAAACCTGTGCAGGCGCTCATACCGCATGGCCAAGCGATCATATGGTATCTTCAGGCGCTCATGCGTGCCTGCCGGGTGATCATTGCGGACTCACGCGTGATCATAGAGTCCGGCTGTGTGCTCATACAGAAAACAAATCATACTTGCCAGCCATCTATTTATCTAGTATAGTAAGTATAATATTCTGAACATACCAACTGGTTAGTATGGCGGAAAGGGAGTCGGGGATTATGAATTTTTCATATTCAGAGAAAGTAGAGAAATTGCAGCAACAAGTGACAGAGTTTATGGAGGAATATATTTATCCGAATGAAAGTGTCTTCCGCAAACAGCAGGATGAGCAGGGAGACCGCTGGAATAAAATCCCGCCCATCGTAGAGGAACTGAAAAAGAAAGCGAAAGAGAAAGGGCTCTGGAATTTATTCCTTCCTGATGACAGTGGCGGCGCGGGCCTGACAAATCTGGAATATGCGCCGCTCTGTGAAATTATGGGCCGGTCGTTTATGGCGCCGGAAATCTTTAATTGTAATGCGCCGGATACGGGCAATATGGAAGTTTTGGCAAGGTACGGTACGGATGAGCAGAAAAAGCAGTGGCTGGAGCCTTTATTGGCAGGAGAAATTCGTTCAGCATTTGCGATGACAGAAAAGGATGTCGCTTCGAGTGACGCGACGAATATTGAATCCAGTATTCGGCGTGATGGTGATGAGTATATTCTGAACGGCCGCAAATGGTGGACGTCAGGCGCCGGGGATCCGCGCTGTGAAATCGTGATTTTCATGGGGAAGAGTGATCCCAATGCGGCGAAGCACGAACAGCAGTCGATGATTCTGGTGCCTATGGATGCAGATGGCGTTCATGTCGAGCGCATGCTGCCGGTGTTCGGTTATGATGATGCGCCGCATGGCCACGCGGAAATTTTATTTGAAAACGTACGTGTGCCTGCAGAAAATATGCTGTGGGGCGAAGGGAAAGGATTTGCAATTGCACAGGGAAGACTCGGGCCCGGCCGCATTCACCATTGTATGCGTTTGATTGGAGCGGCTGAACGGTCACTGGAATTGATGTGCAGACGAGTGCAGGAACGCGAAGCATTCGGCAAGAAAATTTCTGAACAGGGAGTCGTGCAGCAGTGGATCGCGGAATCACGCATGGATATTGAACAGGCGCGTCTGCTGACATTAAAAGCAGCGTATATGATGGACACTGCCGGCAATAAAGCAGCAAAAACGGAGATCGCGTTGATCAAAGTGGTGGCGCCGAATATGGCATTGCGGGTAATCGACCGCGCCATTCAGGCATTCGGCGGAGCGGGCGTCAGCGATGATTTCCCGATCGCCTATATGTATGCAGGCGCACGCACTTTACGGATTGCAGATGGCCCGGATGAAGTGCATTCACGGCAGATTGCCAGACTGGAATTAAAAAAATACAGGTAAAATAGGTGATACGATGAGTATTTTAAATATGTTTTCATTGGAAGGAAAGACAGCGATTATCACTGGCGGAGGGCGCGGATTGGGAGCGCAGATTGCTGGAGCGTATGCGGAAGCAGGGGCAAATGTCGTCATTTGTTCGCGGAACGCAGAGGCCTGTCAGGAAATGAGTGAAAAACTGAAAGAAATGGGCGTGGATTCTCTGGCTGTATCGTGTGATGTCACGAAACCCGAAGACGTTCAGAAAGTGGTCGAACAAACTGTTGAACATTTTGGAACGGTCGACATCCTCGTTAATAACAGCGGAGCAAGCTGGGCAGCGCCGACGGAAGATATGCCGCTTGAAGCATGGAATAAAGTAATCGACGTCAATGTGACGGGTACATTTTTGATGAGTCAGGCTGTTGCGAAGGTCATGATCAAACAGCGGAGCGGCAAAATTATCAATATTGCCTCCATCGCAGGTTTCGGAGGCACACCGCCGTTCATGCAGACCATCGGCTACAACACCAGCAAAGGTGCAGTCATGACAATGACTAAAGACATGGCAGTCAAATGGGGACCTCATCAAATAAACGTCAACGCTATTGCACCGGGGTTTTTCCCGACGAAAATGTCTAAGGTGCTGATTGAACATGGAGAGAAAATGATCATGCAGAGCACGCCTCTGGGCAGACTCGGCAATGACTCCGACTTAAAAGGCGCCGCGCTGTTTCTGGCTTCCAGTGCATCGGATTATATTACGGGGGATGTTTTGAAGGTGGATGGCGGCGCTCATGCGTTTTGATTTATGCACTTGCCGAAGTGAAGTCTAAACTGCAGACTGTCAGGAAGTACTGCCGTTCATTCAGAATTTTTCGAGAAGCAGGATTCGATCCGCGAAAAATGTGATATAGTATGGGATAAATAACACGTAGAGGATCGGGGACTTTAACATGAAAGATAAAATTACCAAAGCTAGTATTTTATTGTTTGAAGAAAAAGGATTCAGCGAAACTTCCATCCAAGACATAGTCGAGGCGCTCGGTGTCACGAAGGGAACGTACTATTACTACTTCACCAGCAAAGAGCAGTTATTGATGGAAATTCATCTGGATTATATTTCAGACCTGCTGAAACGGCAGCAGACGATTTTGGAATCAGCCAATCTCTCCTGCCGTAAAAAGCTGGAAGAAATCATTGCGCTTCTCATCCATGACATTCAGGATAAAGGTCCGAGCGGGCGTGTGTTTTTCAGGGAAATGCGCCATCTCATTGAAGAGAATGTGAAATCGATTGAAAAGCAGCGCGACCTGTTTCGTCTGAATATCGAACAGCTAATTACAGACGGGATAGACGCTGGTGAATTCCGCAAAGATCTGCGTGCGGACATCGCGGCGTTCGGTGTATTAGGCATTGCGAATTACAGTTATAACTGGTTTAATCCAATGGGCGAAATGTCCGCTGATAAATTAAGTGAGCTGTTTTCCGGCATGTTACTCGAAGGAATCGTTCCGCGGTAAGCTGAGTATTCAGCTTATCGGTAACATACCTACCAGTTAGTATAAAGGAGGGCTCCACATGAAAGATGTGACTACAATTGAAGTAAGAACCGGGGAAGAGCTCAATAAAGAGAAGCTTCAGCAGTTTATTCGCGAGCAGATTTCTGAGGTGCCAGACGGAGAATTGCGAATCCGGCAGTTCAGTGCGGGGCATTCCAATTTGACTTATTTACTGCAAATCGGGAAATGGGAAGCAGTTTTGCGCAGACCGCCTCTCGGGCCGGTCGCACCGAAAGCGCACGATATGGAGAGGGAGTACACTATTTTATCGAGTCTTCATTCCTATTTTAACCCGGCTCCTAAACCGTATGTATTTTCCGATGATGAAGACATTGTCGGAAGTCCGTTTTTTATTATGGAGCGGAGAAACGGGATGGTACTTGATACGGAGTTTCCGGACGGGGTGACCTATACTCCGGAGCTCGGCCGCAAGATTTCCGAGCTGATGGTTGAGCAGCTTGTGTGCCTGCATCAAGTAGATTATAAGAAAACGAAGCTTGCCTGCATGGTGAAACCGGAAGGCTTTATGGAGAGGCAGGTTGCCGGCTGGATCGGGCGCTATGAACGGTCGAAAACAGATGACGTAAAAGGCGTTGAGGAACTGACCAATTACTTGAAGAATCATGTGCCGGTGTCCGTTGAACCGACGATTATTCATTATGATTATAAACTGAACAACGCGATGTTTTCAGAAGACTTTTCTGAAATGACCGGGCTGTTTGATTGGGAAATGACCACCGTTGGAGATCCATTGGCAGACGTAGGGGCTGCGATGAGTTACTGGATTCAGGCAGATGATCCGGAAATTTTGAAGAAAGGTCTCGGCAAACCGCCTGTGACAGTAATAGATGGTTTTTTTACAAGAGATGAATTTATCCAGCTGTATGCAGAGAAAAGCGGACGTGATGTCAGCTCAATCGATTATTATGTGACATTTGCTTATTTTAAATTGGCGGTCATTTGCCAGCAAATTTATTATCGCTATAAAAAGGGACAGACACAGGATAAACGCTTTGCCCATTTCAATATTTTTGTAGAGAATCTAGTTCAATACGCATTAATCAGTGCCAGGAAG
>NZ_BRCD01000049.1:0-12056 GCF_023707945.1 Sporosarcina sp. NCCP-2331 | reverse complement strand
GAAAGAGAACTATGGACTTGACTGAAAGTCCTCGCTGACCGCGCGATAAAGGCCGTGCAACGAACCAAACATGCATCCGACCGCGCGTAAATACAATTGCAGCGCACCAAAGCCGGCTCCCCGCGAACCAATCGACCCGTCTGCCGCACCATTCGGTATTTTATCCGACCGTGTGATCATAGACTATCTGCAAGCGATCATGGCATCACCGCAGGCGCTCATAGCGGGCTGCCGAATGATCATGAACCTCCCGCATCCGCTCATACCCTAAAAAAACTACCTGTCATACTACTGCCTGTCCATACATAGAATAGGGGCAAGGGGGTTTTGCTTTGGCTGTTTTGGCAGTAACTGTACTATTGCTTCTATTCCCCGACCGAACAAGACTGCACACTTATCTAATGAAAGGATGTTGAAATGGTTCAATATTATTATCCAGGCTACGGCCAGCAGCAAATGGTACCGCCGCAAGTATCAGTCCCGGGAGGTAATCCCAACACGCCTCCATTCAGGGAGCAGTCGTACATCGAGAATATTTTACGGCTGAACAGAGGGAAGCCCGGCATTTTTCATTTTTCATTCGAGCATGCGGTGGAGGCCGGCAAAAACACGAAAGCCGTTGCGGGAATGGTGGAAGCCGCGGGGCGCGATCATGTGATTCTCAGCGAAGCGAATACGGGACGGCGCTACCTCTTCCCGATGATCTACTTTGATTACGCGGAGTTTGATGAGGAATTAAATTACTTCGATCAGACGCCGTAATAGCTAAAAAACGGGCTCCTAGGTTTTTACCAGGCAGCCCGTTTCATTGTTTATAAAGCGTCCATCATCGTTCGGAAACGCGGCAGATCATCTACACGGATCGCAGCTGCACGGTAACTCTTCTCGCGTCCCAGGAACAGCACAGCCGGGAGCGGACGGTTGAAATGAATAACAGCCTGCGGAAATGCCTCCTCAAAATCCCTCGCAATGAAATCGATCACTTCTTTATTTTTCAGATTGCAGGAAGCGGCGCTGTCTCCCCAGTCAATTCGCTGAATCGCGTCAAACGGGATTTCCATTCGCTTCCCCAGTCCCAATGAAATTTGAAGACGGTCACTCTTAACTTGCAGTGGATTGAGACGCACAACTTGAATATCCGCCATGAAATATAGAACTGAGTAAATATTCAGCAATAACAGCACAAGCGATAAGACCATCGACTTATCATGGAGCCACCAATGAATACCAATCGTTTCGATGGCAATCGCGTGAATGAGCATCATATAAAACGCGATAAAGCTCGTATTGCGGTGCATCGTGAAACTTTCAGCATTCTCAGGCGGCTTCTGTTTCCAAGTTGCAAACGCATAGTAGAACATCAGAAACTCAGCGGCCAATATGCGGATGATTGGATGATCCGAGACTTTTTCCTTTACCAGCGCCGGAAAAACAAAAAGCCTGCTCGTTTCAGTGGATTTCATTTGGCGAAGGATCGACGGCAAATGTTTGATCAGCAGGATGATCAGCCATACTTCTGCCAGTATGATGAACAGTTCGATGCCTAATGCGGCATATGGAATGAACGCAAACGGCTGGAAGTAAGCTGCGGGCACGATGAAGCGCGAGGCGAAAAGCCCGAGCACAACCCACGTTATGAGCCGTTTGAACGTGAAGCCTTTGCGGCGTGTGATCGCCAGTATCAATAGCGGCGCTACAATGGCCAGATCAATGATCGAACCCAGCACGACTCCTTTCGCTTCCGCCGGGCCGGGAATGACAGGCAGGCGGTAAATGAGAAAGTTGCTGATAAGTACGAACAACAGCAGTACTGTAAAGAAAGTATTTCGTTTACTGGAAAATACCAGACCCATAATGCACTTCCTTTCAAAAGTAAGTTATGAAAAAAGACAAAGGCTGCAAAACCTTTGTCTTAATTACCATATTTCACAACAGCCACAATCAGCATAATCCAGCCCGCGATGAACGCCACGCCCCCGATTGGTGTAATGGCTCCCAGTATTCCGATGCCCGACAAGCTGAGCACATACAGACTTCCGGAGAAAATAATAACACCTGCAAGCAGCAAGTATCCTGACCATGACAATGCAGCGGAAGGACCAAGCAACGCACTGCTCATTAATATACCGACAGTAATCAAACCGACCGCATGAAACATTTGGTACTGAACCGCTGTTTCCCAGATGGCCAGATAATGCTCAGACAGACGATCCTTCAGCGCATGTGCTCCAAATGCACCGAACGCCACTGCGATTGCTGCGTTAATCGCTCCTGCTATAATAAAAAACGGCATGAATATTCCTTCTTTCTAACGTACATACGGTTTTAGTTTACCATATTCCTGTCACCTGAATAAAAGACTTTTCGAACGGTTTGTGGCAATGCTAAAAATCGAACAGTGACTCGCCGTTTGCATCCGCTTCCTGCAACGGCTGTTCATTCAGCGATGCGGCCGGCTGCTGGAGCTGGATAGTCTGCGGTGCTGACGGCATAATTGCCGCAGGCGAGTCACTCAGCATGACATTGCACAGCGCACGCACTGCAGATACCGCTTCTCTTTTCACCTGTTCACTCTGCGCTTGTTTCGCCAAGGCGATTTGCCGCTCTATTTCCTTCAATAATTGATCGGATGAAATCATCGTATTCCCGTCCCCTTCTTTGATTCGAACTTCAGGCATTCCATTCCGGATGAACGCTTGACCACGATGGATGGCATCATCTTGGTCTTAAATCCATAAGCTTTGCAGCCACGGGGATTTTTGGGATCCCATGTCGTGTAGAAATGTATGCATTCGAAGCAATTGACCGCCATCGTCCCACTCCCTTTCTAGCCGCGCAGCTGTTCTGCCGATGTTTTTGCCCAATCTACCGGTTCCTCGCCCCATCCGCGCAAAAAATCATTGGTCTTAGAAAAAGGCCGGCTGCCGAAAAAACCGCGGGCCGCGCTGAACGGGCTCGGATGCACTGATTCAATAATCGCATGCCGTCTCCGGTTAATCAAAGCCGTCTTTTCTTGGGCATGGCGGCCCCAAAGAATAAAGACGATCGGCTCCCTGCGCAAAGACAGTTTCCGGATCACTTCGTCCGTAAAGAGTTCCCAGCCCTGCCCTCTGTGTGAAGCGGCTGAACCTTCGCGCACAGTGAGGACCGTATTCAATAATAATACACCTTGTTCGGCCCAGCCTGTCAACGTGCCGCTCGCAGGTATCGGAACATCCAAATCCGAAGAGAGTTCCTTAAAAATGTTGCGCAGACTTGGAGGAATCTTGACGCCGGGCTTCACGGAAAAACTCATTCCCTGCGCCTGATCCGGTCCATGATAAGGATCCTGCCCCAGAATAACCACTTTCACCTCATGATACGGCGTTAATTCGAAAGCAGTCCACATATCCTGCATTTGCGGATAAATTACGTGTGTTGCATACTCCGACTGCAGAAACTTCCGCAGTGTCTGATAGTACGGCTTATCAAATTCGTCACTCAGTACAGTATCCCAATCATTGTGAAACATTGGCTTCATATGCATCACTCCTTGAATTCGACCTCCAGCTCATAACCTGCAAATGAAAACATTTCCTTCAGTGTCTTCTCCGCATTGCGCTCGGCCGTTTGCAGTACGCCTTGTTCAGACGCCTCTTCCAAAATTAAATTCTTTGCTTCATTGGCAAGTTCGTATCCTTCTTCTATATCCGCTTTCGTGCGAAATAATCCTTCTACCGAATAAACCTCCACTTGATCGAAGTAAATTTCCGCACCTCCAAGGAATTCCGCGGGCGGCACACTCAGGTGGACTGTCTTTTCTCTATCGTCAATTGTCAGATCACTTTCCGTAATATCGCTCAAGTCAATCCCTGCTTTGACGGAGCCCGGGATGACGACCAGGAGATTACGTTTCGTGCCCGGCAGATTGACGCCGATGCTCTGCCCGAATAACTCGTTGTCGGTGCGTTCGACGAGAACTTTGGTATACGCTTCAGCCGTTGTTAATTCCTGAAGCTCCTGGACATGCTCGACAAATGCGCCTTTTTGTTCCGTGAAAGTAGAGCCCATCTTAATGAGATAAAATCCGGCAACAGGAAGAATAATGATGGCTGCTGCAAGCATCAGAATAAGGAGAATATACGTTTTTCTCCAGGAAGACCATAAAGTATAGCCCAGCCGCAAAAAAAACATTTTACGCTTGCGTTTCTTTTTCGCCTTTGGTCCCGGAGTGATCATTTCCTCGGCGGTGACAGACGTCTCATCCTCCGCCTGTCCGATTTCATGTTTTTCCGATTCAGACGGATCATGCCTGCTCATGATTCACGACCTTTCTATATGGATCATTCGATAAAATAAATCATAAATCTCTATCTATCTGTACGTTCTGCAAGGTAATAAGTTTCATTTTCTCACAGTGTCAAATAATGCAACTTAGTAGAAGATACTAGACCTATAGTATATACGAAATAATTGTGTTCAGGCGGATTGTTGTTTACTATTAGGTACAAGAAAATCTGCAAATAAAGGGGACGTTTAATGATGGGTTTAAAGAAGACTTTGACGATTGCGGGTTCTGATACTTCTGGGGGCGCCGGAATTCAGGCGGATTTGAAAACGTTTCAGGAGCACGGGACATACGGCATGACTGCACTGACAGTAGTTGTGACAATGGATCCTGATAATAACTGGGCGCATAATGTCTATTCACTGCCGATTGACGTCGTAAAAGCACAGCTGAAAACGGCGCTGTCGACGGGAATTGATGCCATCAAAACAGGAATGCTGAGCACAGAAGAAATCATCCGCACTGCCGGACAGGCGATTGACGAATCGGGCCTGGATCACGTGGTCATTGATCCCGTCATGGTCTGTAAAGGCGAAGATGAAGTACTGAATCCCGGAAATACCGACGCGATGATCGAATACTTGCTGCCTAAAGCTGAAATTGTCACGCCAAATTTATTCGAAGCGGGACAATTGGCGCGAATGAAAACGCCGAAGACGATTGAAGAGATGAAACAGGCTGCTGAGAAGATTCATCAGCTCGGCGCAAGCAATGTAGTGATCAAAGGCGGCAAGCAGCTGGAACACGATACAGCGGTCGACCTGTTTTATGATGGGAAAAGCTTTACTTTATTGGAAGCTGATAAAGCAGATACACATTATAATCACGGCGCCGGCTGTACATTTGCGGCCTCTATTACAGCAAATTTGGCAAATGGCATGACGATTAAAGACGCAGTCATCGAAGCGAAGCAATTCGTGACGGCCGCCATCACACACGGCTGGAAGCTCAATGAATATGTCGGGCCTGTCATGCACGGCGCGAAAAACCAGTTCGAGACGCCGCATATTACGCTGCACGAAGTCTGACGAGCCACTCTGCTGCCGGGTCTGTCCCGGCTTTTTGTGAGCCGTCTAATCGCAATCAAAGCGCGCTTTCGTTATACTGAGATTATATGGATTGCAGACAAATCATTGCACTGCACACGGCAGTCATTTGTCTGCTGTCCGTGAATCAACGCACTACATAGGAGGATACGCATGCAAACTGTTGACGTAAATCATTTGCAGGAGTTACTGGACTCCTTTGCCAATAAAGATGTATATATTCATTTGGAAACGACGAATGGATCATATGCCGCTCACTTTCAGGAAGGCTTTTTCAACGCCGGCGCGTTCATTCGAAATATTGTCATCCGCTATGAACTCGGAAAAGTAGCAGGCGACTCCCCTCACCGTATCGGGCTGAAACTGCCGAGCGGCTGGATTTATGCGCAGGGTATCACGCATTATGAGCTGGACGAGCACGACCGCTTGTTAATGGCAGGTCTCGGGCCTGACGGAAAGCTTGCAGTGGCGTTTGAAATCAGCGAAACGCCATTTGCTTATTAAGAAGGGAGATTTTTTATCATGCAAAATGAAAGACATGTATTAGTCGTTTTCCCTCATCCCGATGATGAAACTTTCGGGCTTGCCGGAACGATTGCTAAGTATATCGAAATGGGAGTTCCCGTGACGTACGCCTGCCTGACTCTCGGTGAAATGGGCCGGAATTTAGGCAATCCGCCATTCGCCAACCGCGAAACACTGCCGCAGATCCGAAAGCAGGAGCTGTTAGATGCATGCGCCGCAATGGGACTGACCGATCTGCGGATGATGGGGCTGCGCGATAAAACGGTTGAATTCGAAGACCCTGAAAAGCTGGTCCAGATGATGACCGATCTGATTGAGGAATTAAACCCTTCATTAGTCATCACCTTCCATCCGACGCTGGCTGTGCATCCCGACCATAATGCGACAGGTGTGGCAATGGTCGAAGCGGTACGGAGAATTCCGGAAGACAAACGTCCGGTATTGCACGTGAAGGCGTTCGCGAATGAGACGGTGGAAATAATCGGCAAGCCGGATGTTGCGTTCGATGTGAGCGACGTGGCGGATAAGAAAATTGCCGCATTGCGGGCACATGCTTCCCAGACGGTCTGGATGCTGCCCGATATGGAAAAGCGCTGGGCCGAGAACGATTCGGAAGCACTGAGCTGGCTCCACAATGAAGAATCTTATACTTATAAATTCGACTAAAAAACCGCAGAGTGTCTGCGGTTTTTTTATTGGTCCGATGTGATTGGTGCGGTGAAAGGGCGGTTTGGCTCGGTTGGAAGCCGGATTGGCGCGCTGCCGGGCAGCTTTGGCTTGCATCCGGCCTTCTTTCATGCGCCGAGGCGCATTATTGGCGCGTTTATATGTTCGAACGCGGCGGCAAGGATATCGGTGATCATGAAAAGTCCGTTTATGCTCATGGGTGGCGGGTGCATGATCATTCGGCCTGGCTAGCCGCTCATACGGCCGGTCGTAGTGATCATGTCCGCTGCCCACGTGCTCATACAGCCTTCATTCATGATCATAGCTCGATAGATTTTATACGGCTCGGTCGGGTTGGCACTTTCATTTTGCCGAATTTCTGCAAAAATCCAGCCAACGTCCATTCTTTAATTCCCGTCCATCGCTTTGATCAGCGCGTACAGCGTCTGCAGTTTCTTTTCGAATACTTCGACATTCAACGAGCGGTCCATTTGCACGCGGGCAGCATTCTGGGCTTTCATGGCGGTCTGCATATAGCCGGATGCATCTGCGATTGCTTCTGCATAGCGGCGGCTGATGTCCTCAATCAATTTCTCCGCCTGCTGATCTTCTGCACAGAAGGGCACGAGATCCACCAGCTCATCACGTGGGCTCTCCGGATCATAGGCATGCGGTTTCGTCGAATCAAATAAACAAACGGAAAGCTCAGGGAACAGTACGAGATCAATGCTGGAAGGATCAAGTCCGCACCAGCCGTACAGTACATCGATGCCCCGATTCGCCGCCTCTTCACCGAGCGCGCGCATCATCGTCGACTTACCGGTTCCTGCTAATCCTTTAATCAGCAGCCGCCTGCGCATTCGTTTCGTGATAGACGGAATGAAATCATGCGCTTTGCCGGCAGACAGGGAACCGATAATCCGGTGGGAAATGTCCGCGGTTTTTGCCAATTCAATCGTCCCAAAAATCCCCTCTTTCAATTGTTCTGTCAAAGCGGTATGCCGATCCCAGTCCATCCGCTGAATATTGACCGCTTCCCACTCGTCATGAATTTCTTTGGCATTTTCCAGGGCGGCCAGAGATTTTCCGAAACTGTACTTTTCCTGCTTCAGCAAATCGCCCACTTCTTCATGCTGCTGGTATAAATGTTCCTGATGATAGACATCGTAGAAACAAAACACCTTATGCCGTCCCCCTAAATCCGTCGGTTCGAATGAAATCGGGTGCGAAGCCTGCAAGATAAACAGCTTCAGTTCATTGACGTAAATCGCATCGGTTTTATCCGTATGCCCGGGATTCATGAAGCGGTCGACAGGATGCCCCCTTTTCACGAAGTACACCGCCAGATCATTCAGCACCTGCGACAGCGAATGTGTAGGCAGACATTTAAGGAATATCGTCTTCCGTGATTCCTCCAGCAGCTCCTCATATTTATGCATGACCCCTTTGCCTGTATAAGCCGTTCCCATGTATTCAGTAATATGACCGTATATGCCAACCATCCTTTCTTTCGTCTTTTCATTCTATGTACAGGCAAATAAAAAAAGCACCGCTGATCCGTACAGGAATAAGCGGTGTAAATTCGTAATCATTAGCATGCAAGGTCAGTGTCTTGATTGGGAATATTTCAGGAGCACTATATATAATACGGCCGTCACCACAGCGGCAGCCGCGTAATAGTACCAGATACCGAAAAGCAGCAGCTTGGTCATGATTATGCTGACGAGTACCGAAACAACCATGCCTGCTATACATCTAATTCTTCCAGAAGTGACGAGTTTCCCGCTGAATTCATGAAATAGATATCCGATGACTGTGCTGATTACAATAATAAACACAAACACAGCGACAAGCGTGAAATAGATCAACATAGCAGACTCCTTATGAAAATAATTTTACTGAAGTATTTCATTCTACTGCGGCTTATAAAAGTTCGGCAGTCCCATATCATACAGCAGCTGTTGAAAATCATCATACATCAATCGATTTCCTATATCTGCGCTGTTTAGAACTTCTTCTCTTAACCGCTGGAACAATTCATGTTCAGGAAATAGCAGATCAAATGACTCTCTATTATCTAATTCTATCAATAAATGAATGATCATTGTATATAATCCCGGGTATTCTGACTCTATACCCTCCCGATTTTTTAAGAAAGACTCAATATAATCAGGTAAGTAATAGTAAGCGTCCGGGTCAAACAACGGATCTTTTCGTAATTCTTCAACCGGCTTAAAAATAAAAGCAGACAATGCATACCAGTTTCCAAGACCTGACGCAAAAACCAGAAGCGAATATTTTCTCACCTCTGCATCTGAACTCGAAAAATAATTAAAATAATACTCAAAGTTCCGGCTTTCCCATTCCTTAGAAGTAATAAACGCACCATATTCCAGACCTTCTATGATTCTTTTAGCTTTTTGAACAGTGGTTGCTGACATGACTGACCCTCCCTTTTATCATTTAGTTTGAGTTTTTCATCAGTATACAGCCTATTCTTCCCCGTCTACAATAAACTCAATCTGCGCTTCTATCAGGTATTCCTTTTCAACATCGCCCGCCGTGTCAAAGCTTGCATATCCGTCCACAATATAATGACCGCTTGGATAGTCTTCTTTCATAACCTTTTTCATAAATTCTTTATACTCTTCCGGGTCGTGTTCCGAGTAGCTTCCTCCCCCACGGGTTTCTTGGCGCAGCGGCTCACCTTTTTTCAAAACGGTACGCTCCTCTGCCATAGTAACTCCGTATTCAATTTCATAATTCCGTGTAGTTTCTGTCATAGGAAATAAAAACGGTGAACTGCCGTGTCTGATTTCCATTTCATTTTCGGGACCTATATATTCCAGCTCCGCGTAAATTTTCACATCTTCCCCTTCGCCGTAGTGATCTTTCTCCGAAACAAGGCGATAAATGAAATCACCTTCCATAACTTCAGCCGTTGTTTTTAGTTCATTCGGCTCCGGCAATCGCTCTTCATCCTTCACTTGCTCCGTTTTCTGACAGCCGAACAGAGCAAGGGAACTGAGTGTGAGTAATAAAAAAATGATCAGTATTTTCTTCATTTGTTCTTCCCCCTTTTATAAGTTAGACTTTATGTTTGGGGAAAAGTTACAATTTCCTGATGATAACAGAGGAATTCTAAGCCTTGATTCTGGAATGTCCAAGTATTCCATGCTCATACCGCATTAATACTATAGCGCCCTTCAGGTGCTTTTATTTCAAAATAATATTTCTGATTTTTCTTTAGTTTTTCCAAATCAGCAATTTTACCGGGCGAAATAAGAAACTCATCAATAATGATATTTCCTTGTTCGTCCTTTACTCTGAGCAATACATTACTCTCATTATTTGCATCATTAACGACCTTCTTTTCCCAAAAGATGCTGTCATATTCTATAAAATCTTGTTGGTCAATCGAATTATGAGAGAAACTTATACTCTGCCATTCTTCACTGTTGTCAGTTATATTCACTATTCCGCTGACCATGGGCGAAAAGTATTGATTAACAACCCCTACATGTTGAAAGACTTGATAACCAATTATCATAATGAAAAATGTCAACAGCGAAGCAGCAATAACTTGTACCCGCCGCTTTTTATTAATTCGCTTGAAAGGTTCTTTCGCTTCTTCAACATTTGTCTCGGCAATATACTGCATCGGCTGCCGCATTATTTGTAAAGTTTGATTGCATTGTGTGCAGCTCTCAATATGGGTTTCTACTTCAGAAGCAGTATCATCACTGCAAATACCATCAATATAAGAAGGTAATAAATCCTGTATAATATTACATTTCATTCTTATCCAACCTTTCTGCTAAAGTGCATTTTGCACGATAGTATGTAACCCTTGCCCAATTTTCATTTTTTTCAAAGATCATCCCGATTTCCTTGAAACTCAACTCCAGTTTTGTGCGAAGTAAGAATATTTCCCGTTGAGGTTCTTTTAATCTTTGAATTTCCTCCTGAACTTTCTGCTGCGTATCTTGCTTTATCACCGCGATGTCCGGCAGGTCTTCATTAGATGGAAGTTCTATACCCGTTTGAGCCAGGTGTTCAAGACTGGAATAGTTTCTATACTTCTCCCGTTTTAAGTGATCGTAGTAAGAATGCTTCGCAATCTGGCATAACCAGACCGACATTTTGCATTCGCCATCGTAGCGTTCAATCGATTTTACAGCTTGATAAAATGTTTCCTGTGTCAATTCTTCTGCTAAATCTGCATGTGAGGTCAAACAAAGAAGAAATAACTTTATTTCATTTGCATAGGAAGTATAGACTTCACTTAAATCCTCCAATTCCCTCCTCCTTCCTTATTGTGAAACCGGCACACCTATATATAGATTGAAAAACCTATTCGTTACAAGTTAAATGAAATAATTTCGCGAGAATAAATTCGACTTTTCAGCAAATAAAGCCAATTCCTTAGTTTCTCCTTCCACTTTTGTGTTAAAATGGTATTGTACCATTCATTAATTAGTAGATTCACGTTCTGCTTCTGGAAAAGTAAACTATGCTTTTATAAGGAGGAGGAATTGTAAATGGCTAAAGATGACAGAAAGAAAATCATTAAAAAGAATGAAATGCGCACGAAGGAAATTTCAAAGATGATAGGTGAAGGCGGAATGGGCGCTGATAAATACTATGATATTAAGAAAGTAGTACCTGGAGAAGAAACAGCCGACAGTACAAGCGATAAAAAATAGCAATCTTAATAAGCCGCTTTCCAAATGGAAGGCGGCTTATTGATTTCGGCTTATGCTCTTTTATAGCGCAACAACACTTTCTCGTCGTCTTGATTCGTAATCCACAAAAGCAGCTTTTTACATTGCGGCATGGCGATCTGAATAAACTGGCCAATGAACAGCACGACAAATAATGTCCCGATTCCCACTGGCCCGCCAAGTAAAAATCCGACCAGGGTAACAATCGCTTCAATTGTCGTTCTCGCTGTACGAAGGCTCCATCCGAGTTTATCCACAAGCAAAAGCATCAGGCTGTCCCGCGGTCCGGCACCGAGGTTTGGCGAAACATAAATCCCGACGCCGTATGCCATCACCAATACTCCGAGCACAAAACAAATGCTTTGTGCAGCAACGGATGTCACGTCAGGCAGCAGCCAGTTAAAGAAGTCAATAAACAAGCCAATCACCAGCATATTCAGCCACGTTCCCCATCTCGGCCATTCCTTCAGGGCAAGAGAGGACACCGTAACAATTAAAAGTCCTGTGAGAATACTCCAGGAACCAATGGTTAATCCAATATTTTGGAACAGCCCGACGTGCAGTACGTCCCAGGGTCCGATTCCGAATCGCTGTCCTTTAATCGTCAGGGAGATGCCAAGCGACATGATCATCATTCCGCCGACAAAGAAAATCCAGCGCCAAGCCAATAAATTACGCATACACATTCTTCTTTCTTCTAGTTGTCACATGCTCATTCTTTCTATTGTAGCAGAAAACTAGGAAGATGTGAGGCTATTCCTTCACAAT
>NZ_BRCD01000048.1:0-12260 GCF_023707945.1 Sporosarcina sp. NCCP-2331 | reverse complement strand
TGAAAAATTTTTCTAAAAACGTTTGACAATTTCACTCAGTTTGGTATAATAATCATGGCTTTAAAAACAGTCTAGTGACGATAGCGAAGAGGTCACACCCGTTCCCATACCGAACACGGAAGTTAAGCTCTTCAGCGCTGATGGTAGTTGGGGGTTTCCCCCTGTGAGAGTAAGACGTCGCTAGTCTGTAACACAAGCTGTAAACCTTGTGCCACAAACCAATTATAATTATTCCGCAGTAGCTCAGTGGTAGAGCAATCGGCTGTTAACCGATCGGTCGTAAGTTCGAGTCTTACCTGCGGAGCCAAATTGGAGAGCTGTCCGAGTGGCCGAAGGAGCACGATTGGAAATCGTGTAGGCGGTTTGCGCTGCCTCAAGGGTTCGAATCCCTTGCTCTCCGCCAGATTTACACTCTCATATACATTATTGCACGGCCCCTTGGTCAAGCGGTTAAGACACCGCCCTTTCACGGCGGTATCACGGGTTCGAATCCCGTAGGGGTCACCATTTCAAGACAATTATTACTCACGTAATGCAAAGCTTATCGCAGCTTCTGTAAAATTGGGAGAAGCGAGCATTACAAGAAAGCAATTGAGAGAAAGAGGGAGCGTACCTAAGTACGTGACTGATTGAGCGATTGCAGCTAACGCAGTAATGCGAAGCTTATCGCAATTTTACCCAGGAGGATTAGCTCAGCTGGGAGAGCACCTGCCTTACAAGCAGGGGGTCGGCGGTTCGAGCCCGTCATCCTCCACCATTTTTCTGAATAGCATTATCGCGGGGTGGAGCAACGAGCATTACGAAGAATGCGAGTAACACCGACAGCGAAGCGTAAGGTGTCCCTTATACTGGATGCGTAGAAGAAAATGCATAGTAAGCATTAATATTATCGCGGGGTGGAGCAGTGGTAGCTCGTTGGGCTCATAACCCAAAGGTCGCAGGTTCAAATCCTGCCCCCGCAACCAATGGTCCCGTGGTGTAGCGGTTAACATGCCTGCCTGTCACGCAGGAGATCGCGGGTTCGATTCCCGTCGGGACCGCCATTTATTTTTTTACATACGCTTTGTATTAAGCGAAGTTCTTAAACATAGCAAATGTGGCTCAGTAGCTCAGTCGGTAGAGCAAAGGACTGAAAATCCTTGTGTCGGCGGTTCGATTCCGTCCTGAGCCACCATTTTAATTTAATATGCCGGTGTAGCTCAATTGGTAGAGCAACTGACTTGTAATCAGTAGGTTGAGGGTTCAAGTCCTTTCGCCGGCATCCTTACTGGTGGGGTAGCGAAGTGGCTAAACGCGGCGGACTGTAAATCCGCTCCCTCCGGGTTCGGCGGTTCGAATCCGTCCCCCACCACCATTTAGGGGCATAGTTCAACGGTAGAATAGAGGTCTCCAAAACCTTTGGTGTGGGTTCGATTCCTACTGCCCCTGTAGCTTTACTAGATATACCTACTAATAAAAATATGGCGGGCGTGGCGAAGTGGTTAACGCATCGGATTGTGATTCCGACATTCGGGGGTTCAATTCCCCTCGTCCGCCCCATGAATATTTTCATTAGTTCTATAATATAATTACTAATACTATGGCGGGCGTGGCGAAGTGGTTAACGCATCGGATTGTGATTCCGACACTCGGGGGTTCAATTCCCCTCGTCCGCCCCATATTTTTTGGGGTATAGCCAAGCGGTAAGGCAACGGACTTTGACTCCGTCACTCGTTGGTTCGAATCCAGCTACCCCAGTTAGATACGCGGAAGTAGTTCAGTGGTAGAATACGACCTTGCCAAGGTCGGGGTCGCGGGTTCGAATCCCGTCTTCCGCTCCATTACAGCGGCGGCATAGCCAAGCGGTAAGGCAAGGGTCTGCAACACCCTTATCACCGGTTCAATTCCGGTTGCCGCCTCCAAATTTTATAATTTATTTTAGAATCTTGCCCGAGTGGTGGAATGGCAGACACGTCGCACTCAAAATGCGATGCCGCGAGGCGTGCCGGTTCAAGTCCGGCCTCGGGTATCTACTGGTCTTTTCCTGTTAATTTAAGAAAGGCCTGAAGCATCTACAACATTGTTTAACAATGTTGTAGATGCTTTTTATTTTGGTTGAATACGATAGAATTCTATGTGTTTTGAAAAAGATCACACAAATTCTTCACAGCCATCTTATCAAAGATTGAAACAGTTCATCTTCATCCTCTTCTCTTATTTCATCTAGAATGTGTGAGTAGATTTTCCAAGTCGTTTTGAAGTCTTTATGTCCGAGTCGTTTGCCATGTGTTCATTGATACTTTTTGGTATAAAAGATGCTGGCATGGGGATGGCGCAATCAGTGTAAATTAATTTTCATTATTTTTAGTAAGTCTAAAAATTTATCCAATAACTTATTCAAATTGGCATTACTTATAACTTTATATTTTGATGCTGGAATAAAAAAACTAGCTGATGAATGTTTATAGATGTCATTTCAAATAATCGTTTGAATAAATACATCGTAAATTTATTTACTTTTATAACTCGAATCGACTCTTCATTTTTCGGAGTGCTGAAACCTCCAGGTGAGTTCTTTGCGTAATCCCAAGTTTTTTCTATATATTTATTGTAACGTCTTCAAAATTGAAGTCCATCCTCGTTAGTCCTACCATTTCACAGAATGCATACCAGTGGATAAACCCAACCCCAATACAAGTAACCCATTCCCTTGTCCAAACGACTGGAAAGCTCTTTAAAGAGAGCCTGACTATTGTTATAGTTGAGGTGCTTTTCTTCTGCTCTTTTCGCTTTGACTGTCCATGTTAATTTTACTTTTCTGGATGTCTTATTTCTTATTAGTTTGATACAATTAATTTTAGGTATTGTCAGCACTCCTTTCAACCTCCATTGGTTTTGATTCGATACCAATACAGTGGAGAAGTTTGAAGAGGCCGGCAAGCCTTTTTTTATTAAAACCTACTTTGCAGCGTTATGTACTTTTCCTTTTCAAAATTATGTATTTCTATTTTGGACTAAACAGCTTGTCTCAAATTTCACTTTGGCCGACCATAATGAGGGCCATCGGGCTTTGCGCATCCAACTTAAAATTCAAAAGGAAGCGGACCTCGACCAACATCTTTCGATCCAATAGATGAGCCTTATCTACCATGACAGCCGGCGTCATACTATGTATCCCTTTCATTAGTTACTGAAGGACGACCAGTCATCCATGAAATCTATTTTATTTTTACCTGCATTTCATGGCTATGAAAAAGATACAGGATAGTTAAATGCAAAAACATCATAAAAAACCCCTACTATATAATAAGCAAAAACATTAGCGAATTATCTCGGAAGAATATAGAGGGGATGCCGAAAGAATTTTAAAAAACATATCTTTAAGGATGTTTTATAGTGCTCGGTTACAGCATTGTATGAACTAAAAGTAACTGAGGTTTGTGTAATTGGGCATCATGGGTGCGGTAAAACAATATAAGTTCAGTGGAAACAATTAAGAAAATGCAAGAAAGAGCGTTTCTAAACAAACATTTGATACATTAGAGTTTGCGTGAATTAATATTGAATGGCTAACAGGTTTTGAAAATGTAAAAGATAGCGTGAATATGATTAAGGAGCACCCTACTTACAAAGGGAACACCTGTCTACGGCTTAGTGATTAATCCAGAATAAGGAAAATTAGATGAAGTAGTAAAAGGTAATGTTACTGAATAAATCATACTAAATAAGATGGTTTTCCACATAATAATCCGTTGATAGTTTCCGAAAAACGATAAAATAAAAAGGCATTTGGAAATAAGCGGATTCCCAAATACCTATTATATTTAAGATCGTGGTTCTTATTGCAGGAAATCTTCAGTTGAAGTTACAGCACAATACATACCGTTAACTGCACCGACAAACGCATAATGAACCTGTTCAGCTGGAACGACCTTACCCTCATAAGCTAAGTCGAGTGTCGCACATGCATCTTCAATAAGTGTAGTTTCAAAGCCTAGATCCACTGCAGCTCTGACTGTGGCATCAATACACATATGTGTCATCATGCCTACAACTACTACCTTGGTTACGCCATTTTCTCTTAATTTGCTTTCCAAATCAGTCTGTAAAAAGCTGTTAGGGAAATGTTTGATGATAATGCTTTCGTTATCCAAAGGTTTAACGGTTTCATGTATTTCGGCACCTTCTGTATCTGGAAGGAAGAATCCCATTGCTGGATCAGCTGCGATATGTTGAACGTGAAAAATATTCTCTTTATTGTTTTGTCTAAACCATTCAAGAACTTTAGCAGCATTAGCCGCGGCTTTATCTGGATTAACTAATTCCATCTTACCGTTAGAAAAATAGTCATTTTGAATATCTACAATAATTAGCGCTGTGCTCATTATTTCTCCACCTCATTGAATGTATTTTGGTACACTATAATCATATCTCGTCTATTGATATTTATCGATAGGTTGGCGAAACGCTTTTAGCTCAAAAAATTTCATGGTGAAAGGAATGTATTATGGAACTTGATAACATTGATCTTCAAATCCTTCGGTTACTGTCCGATAATTCACGCATCCAATGGAAAGACTTAGGCGAACAAATTCATATGACGGGACAAGCAGTAGGGAATCGAATAAAAAAACTTGAGGAAAATAGTATCATTAAAGCTTACTCTCTTTTAGTGGATGAAACGAAGTTAGGTCTTTCTTATACAGCGTTTATTATTTTTTATATGAAAACAACAGACCATGATTCGTTTATTCGATTAATGAATGATCGAAAAGAAGTGATGGAAGTTCATCGGGTGTCGGGAGAAGGCTGTTACCATATAAAAGTAAAAGTGTGCTCTCAAGAACAATTGAATCTCTTTCTAGATAAAATTCTTGAATATGGGAATTATAGTGTACATTTATCTATAAAGGAGATTAAACAACAACATTCGCTGAATGCGAGATAATAAAATGATTAAGGTCAGTGATTTGATTATAAAATGAAAATTCACTATCTAGTGGGATAGTGAATTTTTAAGTAGGTTTATTTGAAGTGAGGCTTCTTTAATTTTGTACTTGAAACCACAAATGCAATGCTAAGCACAATTGCGGCAAATACATAAGGCATATCGATATTGATATCAAATAAAATACCGCCAATAATCGGTCCTATTATGATACCTAAGCTAGTGTAAGCAGAGTTCATACCCGCAATATACCCTTGGTTTTCCCCAGCAATTTTTGATAAAAAGGTTGTCACAGCAGGGCGTAAAATATCACCTGAGAAGAATACAATGCACGTAATGGCAATCATCGTCCAGTAACCGTCTATTAAAATCGAAATAAAGATAAAAATAGCGGATGACAGTAGGGTTAAATTAATGAGCATTCGTTCTCCAAATACTTTGACCAGCTTATCAAAGAATAAAATTTGAGCAACAACCCCAGCGATTGAGCCGACTGTAATAATGACCGAAATATCACGGATCGTAAAGCCAAGTTTTTCATCGACGAATAAGGCAAACATCATTTCATAAACGGCCAGTCCAAACGCTAGTACAAACACGACCAGTAGTGGGGTGAAGTACTGTGGTTGAAAAGATTTTTTAAACTCCTGCATAAACGCTGGTCATACAGCGGATGCACGATTTTTTTGTAGCTGCCTAGTGTAAAGGACCTGACATATATTTAATCTCAAGTGATTTCTAAAAATTTGAAGTAAGTTTAAAACTGAGTTGTGTCCGATTGTTTACCTCGAATTTTTGGTAAAGGCTTTGTATATGTTTTTTTACTGTGTTCACGCTAATGAAAAGAGTTTCGGCAATTTCTTTATTGGGATATCCTTGTTTTATGAGCAGTAACACTTCTTTCTCACGGGCGGTCAAAGGATTGCTCGCACGATCGCCAGTGCCCTCGATGACAGTCACATGTTTGTCCATTTTTTGGACTAAAAATCTAGAAAGTATTTCCATATACATCAATTCACTTTTAGTTGGTACTTCTTCTTTATTAGCGAAAATTAAATCTAATACCCCGACTAATTTATTACCGTTTACTAGAAAGATAGCTGTAAAGCTGTCGAATCCATATTTCTTCAAGTATTCATGATAAATAATACTGTTTTCAAGCTTTTCTTTCGTTATAATATCAAAAGTGTTGATAACTCGTTGCCTAGGAATCATCTGTGAAAGCTTGTGTGGAGCAAAATGATCCATATCCAAATAATGATTTAAGTAATTACTGGTGATTGATGCATCTATACTCAAACTATAGGGATCGTGTAATTTATTTTCTCCATCAAAGAGCCAAAAAATTGATTGATTGAACCCAAATATATGTTTAATTGATAACAGTACATCTTCGCGAAAATTTCTGCTAGTAGTTTTTGATAGCTCATCCATTAAATAAAGTGTTTTTTCGTAATTTTGATCATTTAAAGAATGATACACCATATCCTTTCTCTCCCTTCATGTTAAATTACTCTCCAGTTTCAGAGTTGGTAGATGTACTAACCTTATTTTGTACTTGAAATTGGATTCAAATATTTATCAAAAAAACAAAAACCCCTCTGTTCTTAGGTTAATATAGGTAGTGCACCAAGCCTTAGAGAAGATGCTTTCTTTGTCAATACTTTATCAGACTCTTATGATAAGTCAAATATCGTATCTTGCATATTTTTGCAAAGTTGAAGATTGGAAATTTCCTTACCTAGATTAATTGAATATAAAATATGGCCTGTCTGGGTAATATGTTTCTCTTATCTGTTCATTTATAATAAATTTATCGTCAGCTTTCATGAAAGCGATTACAAGTAGTTTTGAAAGGAGTGAAGAGATACACGTAAGTGAACAAATTAATTTTCAGCATTTAAGAATTAAATAATTAAATAATTTGTAAGACAAACATAAGAAAAGGGGAGAGTAAGAATGAAAAGAAGAACTGGTCTAGTAACAGATGAAAGATACTTTACGCATAATGTTTGGCAAAATGTTGAGACGGCGGCATTTTTTGTTTCAGGAGAGTTTATCGAACCGGATGAACATATGGATGGACCGAAAACGAAAAAAAGAACTTTAAATTTGCTCGAGCGTACAGAGATCATGAAAGAACTAACTAAAATTAAACCGAAGATGGCGACAATTAATGAGCTCGAAATGTGTCATGATTCAGCTTATATTCAAAAGGTGAAACATCTGAGTGATAATGATGGAGGAGCAATTGATCCTGAGGCATTTATTGATCGAGGCACGTTTGAGATTGCAGCTCTTTCAGCAGGTGGTGTGATGAGTGGGATCGACTCTGTGATGAATGATGAAGTGGATAATGCCTATGTTTTAAGTCGTCCACCGGGTCATCATGCAACACGGAATGCTGGTATGGGGTTATGCCTATTTAACAATATTGCAATTGGTGCAGAGTATGCCCGTCAAAGGTATGGATTAGAGAGAATAGCGATCATTGATTGGGATGCTCATCATGGAAATGGCACCGAAGATATTTTTTATGAAGATGACGGCGTTTTGTTCGTCTCTATTCATCAGGAACAATTCACATATAATGGGGGGCATGTTCAAGATACCGGAAAAGGGAGTGGAGAAGGTTATAATATTAATATTCCTTTTCCAGCCGGGACTGGAAACGCAGGGTATACGGCTGCGTTTAAAGAAATTGTTGAGCCAGTTTTCAGGAAGTTTCAACCAGAACTTATATTAATATCAGCAGGTCAGGATTCAAGTATTTTTGACCCGATTGGAAGAATGAGAGTAACTTCAGATGGATATCGCAATTTCACAAAAATTGTCGTAGATTTAGCAGAAGAACTTTGTGGTGGGAAAATCCTCTTTAGTCAGGAAGGTGGCTATAACCCTGCTTATGCTCCATTTTGTACATTGGCAATTATTGAGGAGATGAGTGGTATCAGGACAGCTGTCACCGAGGATCCATTTTTAGATTCAGCTAATATTTTACCGATAGAAATTAAGGAAAGTGAAGAGAAGGTAATCGAAGAGGTCAAACAAACATTTCAAAGATGGTTTACTTATTCTATGAAATGAGCTTATCTAAACGATGTTATTGTAAAGGATAATAGTTATTAAATGAACAAATGTATTCTTATTCACTAAAGACGAATCCGATTTGAATTTTTCAAATCAGATTCGTTTATTTTCTAAAAAAATTTTGGTTTGCGAGATGGTTCCTATCAATTAATTACTTTGATTTAGAACCTTAAGAAATATATTCAGAATATCCACTCTTTATTTGCAATGTTAGTGATGGGGTAATTGTAATTAATTTAGAAATGAAACTGTTATAGACAGATTTTACAATATTGATAATGTTGTTATAGAAAACATTAATATCATGGGGGTACAAGAATGCAAAAAGCAACGTTTTTAAGTTATTTAAATGGTATACTTGTCATGTTTATGACATTTATGTACAGCCTCTTACTCATGGCACCCGCACCAGTTATGCTTACAATAGTTGAGACGTCAAATTGGAATTTAGGCCAGGTTGGGATGCTAATAAGTATCATATTCTTGGTAGTTGCTGTTTTTGCTTTAGTTGGAAGTGTTATTATAAATAAAATTGGTGCTAAGTGGACTGCGGTTATTTCATTAGCCTTGGCAGCAATTGGTAGTATGATGGCTTTCTTTTCAGGAGACAGCTTTGCACTGCACCTACTCGGAAGAGTTATCGTTGGTGTTTCTTGGGGTATATTTGTTCCTCTTGCTCCTGTTGTCATCGCGCAGTGGTTTCCACAACGACAGCATGCTGCTTGGATGGGTGCACGTTCTGCGCTCGATTATCTTGGGGTGGCGGCGACTTTCTACATTACCCTACCAATCCTTTCTTTTGTGAATAATTGGCAAGCAGTTTTCGGTGTTTATGGAATCTTTATGGCAGTTCTTTGCGTTATTTATATACTATTTGCCAGAGATCCGAAACGTAGTGGAAAAGACGATGCTGTAGAACAAGCAGAAGGTAGGAGTGAAAAAAGTAATATTTTACGGGTCATTAAGAACAAAACTATCATTTTGCTAACAATCAGTGTAGCTGGATTTGCGGTAGGTGGAAATGCATTTCTAGAATATGAGGCCGCATACCTTCAGATTGTACATAGTTACAGTGAAGCAGATGCTGCTAATGTGACTGGTATGATGACAATAGTAGCGGTTATAAGCAGTATTATCTCCGGTGCAATCATGATAGTCTTGAAACGCAAAAAACTCCTTGCTATATCTTTCATTATTTTAATGATCGTTGGTGCGTTAGGGGTATATTGCATTGACAACTCTAATGCTATTATAGCATTCACGATAATATTTGGAATAGGTTTCGCTGGTTTTAATGTATACTACGCAGTTAAGATTTTAGATATTTCGAATGAACCTTCTTTTGTTGGCACAGCGATGGCACTCGTCTTTGCGGCGGCTTGGTTATTAGCTTTCTTCATTCCTATAGTTCTCCAAGGATTACTTGATCTCGGAATGTCGATGCAGATTGTAATGGTCATTTTCCTTGTACCATTAATTGTAAGCATTATCGCAATCATGCTTATGGATGAGACGGGTAAGAAAGTAACAGCTGAAGTTAAAAAAACAGCATGAAATCTGTTGTGCTCCTCCTATTAAAGAGAAACTGGAAAATTTACGTTTTTAAATCTCTTAAGTGAGTCTAAATTGAAAAAGGCGCTATTCCTTTCGTATTTCTTACTCTGATTCATCGGTTGACTGCTATATGAAAAAATGATTACGGCCAGTGAAATGTACCATCTGTGAATTTTTTACCAATACATACCTTTTGTATAATTAGTGTGCACAGCTATTGGTGTGACATTGCTTATACAGGAGGCTTTTTTGTATGATTCAATAAAATGAAAGTACATATTTTATGTGAAAGTGTACTTCGCACTAATTTGGACATAACATAAAAATTCACTATCTAATGAGATAGTGAATTTTTAAGTAGGTTTAATTCAGGTGAGGCTTCTTTAATTTTGTACTTGAAATAACAAATGCGATGCCGAGCACAACTGCGGCAAATACATACGGCATATCGATGTTGATATCAAATAAAATACCGCCAATAATCGGTCCTATTATGATACCTAAGCTAGTGTAAGCAGAGTTCATACCCGCAATATACCCTTGGTTTTCCCCAGCAATTTTTGATAAAAAGGTTGTCACAGCAGGGCGTAAAATATCACCTGAGAAGAATACAATGCTCGTAACGACAATCATCGTCCAGTAACCGTTTATTAAAATCGAAATAAAGATAAAAATAGCAGAAGATAATAAGGTTAAATTAATCAGCATTCGTTCGCCAATTAAATTGACCATCTTGTCAAAGAATAAAATTTGAGCGACAACCCCAGCGATTGAGCCGACTGTAATAATGACCGAAATTTCACGGATCGTAAAGCCAAGTTTTTCATCGACGAATAAGGCAAACATCATTTCATAAACGGCAAGTCCAAACGCTAGTACGAACACGACTAGTAGTGGTGTGAAGTACTGTGGCTGAAAAGATTTTTTAAACTCCTGAGTAAACGCTGGTCGTACAGCAGTTGCACGATTTTTTTCTAGCTGCTCTGTTGAAATTGAATCGTCTAATACAAAGAAAATAACAATGGCAGTAATTAATGAAATGACAGTAGCAAAAAAGAACGGTGCGCGTATCCCAAACTCTGCAATAAATCCACCAACTCCTGGTCCAATGATAAACCCTAAACTAATCGCAGCCGATTGGTAGCCTAATGCTTTTGCACGATTTGCTAGCGTCGTTTTATCGGCAATATACGTAACAACAGCTGGCATAATGAAGGCAGCACCTACACCGCCAAGTAGACGGCTTACAAATAATAGCCATGTTTCATTTGAAAAGCCAAACAGTGCCTCTGAAAATGAAAATAACAAAAGACCGATAATCATCATTTTTTTACGGCCGATCGAATCGACCCATACACCTGTAAAAGGGGAAGCCAGAAACTGTGCAAAAGCCATCGCAGCGAACAAGTAACCGATAATGGCACCGCTCAAGCTTAGGTCTTTTGCAATCGACGGCATAACTGGTGAGGCAAGTCCGATCCCCAGATAAGCGATAAATAAACTAAATAATGCAAGTGCAATAGACACTTTCTCTTTTCGATTCATAATTGATTTCCTCTACTTAATTGTCAAACAATTCATGGCCCTATTTGTTGGAGGATGAAATGGATGCATTTACTTTCTTCATTGTTTGTAATACATTTCGCAATTGTTCTAGATCGATATCAGCGAAGTGCTTCGTCATAAATTCCTCATCTGCTTCCTCACTCAGTGTCTGATAAGTGACCCCTTCTTCTGCTAATTCGATGAAAAGCTCTCTATGGTTATTCGGGTTGGATTCACGTTTGATAAAATTCAGGGCTTCGAGCTTCGATAATACTTGGCTTACTGCACTTTTAGAAATCATAAATTTCTTGGCGATTTCATTTGCTGTAATATGTGGATTGTCCTTCAAAAAAAATAAAATCGTATCTTGTTGTGCTGTTAAATTATAAGCATTGAACTTTTGGGCGTTTTTATTATACAAAAGATAATTTAAGTAGTATTCACTAAAAACAACAGTCAGTTCTTTAAACATTTCTTGATGATTTAAACGCATAATATCCCCCTTTTCTTCAGTTAAGTAAAGTGAACTTAACTGACGGAGTATATTTTATCTGTTATTAAGTTTTTTGTCAACATTTTTTCAAAGAAGGACTCGATGGAAGTAATCCAAATGAAAATGATTTCACTCACCAAATACTTTTACATATTATTATTATGATCTCCTCATTGGTACATTGTCTGGATAATTGTTCAGAGCGTATGCCTCTTTTCAGTCAAGCTGTATTCTACCTTTTAACGTAGAACTGAGCGTTTTACATGTTATTTCACCTATCATACGCTGACGCTCGTTATATCGCACTACACCATTTATTGATAAATTACAAATCATCAGCAGCTTCCACTTCATCATACTCGCTTCTAGCTTTAAAGAGCGTCGCTGCGTCTGGAAATATATACACCTTTGTGTTAATAATATCCAAGTTTTTCACAAGTACTAACTATCCAGAAATTAAGTGTTGACAGTTGCAGTGTATCCATGTTAAATTTAGTACAAATTCGAGATACTTGAATTAGAGGTAATGAGAGAAGAGTAATTCGCTTAGAAAAGATGGACTATAGATAAATTAAATTCAGCAGAGTTACGCAAAAAAAATTTTGAGTGAATTTACCTCGAATTCAAGATAAATATATTCAGAGTAATAAT